>JABFSC010000147.1 GCA_013140885.1 Deltaproteobacteria bacterium
TAAGTCGAGGGCACGCTGGCGTCGACGGGTAAGTTGTTTGGATGTTCCATATGGTCTCATATACGGCTTATCTTACAGGAATCACGGATATGACCATATGAACATTAATTATTGAAAATTCAGTAAGAAAAAGGGCTTGTCTGACTGGCATCGGACAAGCCCCGTGGCTTCAACTGTGGAGACGCGAAGCGCATGCACCGTATCACTGACGGTTCTCACCAGCAACGCGGCCCGCCGAGCGGTCTTTCAGAGACCACGATTCCTCTCGCACGATCACCACACACAGGAGTTGTCAGCATGGAAGAGAAACGCATCGAAAAACATCTCTACGAACGCAAGTACCAGACGGCCACGGGCGAGTGGTCCCGGTCCTTTTACGTGCGTCTGAAGGACTGGAAAGGCGTCCGTCGTGTCTGGCCAGCCGGGGACGCATTGAAGACGGCGCGTGCGAAACGTGCGGAATATGAACACCGCAACGCGCTGAGGGAAGACTTCGACAAAAGCAAAGTGCAAGGGATGACCTTTGCCAAGTGGGGGGACATCTACCTGGAACGATACGCCAGCAAGAAGCGCTCACACGCGGAAGATGCGCGCCATGTCGCGGCGCTCGGTCTCTTCTTCGGGACCATGACGTTGTCACAGGTGACCCGCGCGCATGTGGAAGCCTTCAAGCAATCACGCAAAGAGCGACTCTCCTACAAAGGCACGCTGGTGAGTGACGCCTACTGCAACCGAGAATTGGCGACGTTGCGCCACATGCTCAAACTGGCGCTTGAGGAGGGACTGGTGGAGACCATTCCTCTGGTTCGCCTCCACAAGGAGGAGGGCGGACGAGAACGCACACTGTCGCCTGAAGAGTATCAGCGACTTCTCGCGGACTCGCCGGTGCATCTCCAGCGGATCATCACGTGCGCGTATGAGACCGGCATGCGCGCCGGAGAAATCAGAAATCTGACATGGGAGAAGATCGACCTGAAGATGGGCTTTCTGCGATTGGCGGCGATAGATACGAAGGCGAACGAGAAGCGGGCCATTCCGATCTCCCCCGCCTTGCGTGCCATCCTAGACGACATCAAGAAGGAACAGCGCGAAGCGAAGGTGGCTCCCATCGGTGGCCATGTCTTCACCTGGGGCGGCAGAGCCATGAGTGAGGGCTGGAAACGGGCGTTCCACACGGCGTGTCAGAAGGCAGGACTAGACGGCTTCCGCTTCCATGATCTCAGACATACCTTTGTGACCATGAAGGTCCGGCAAGGATTCGACTACAAGCGCATTATGTCGATCACCGGCCACAAGACCTTTGCCGTCTTCCAACGGTACAATAACCCCAGCGAGGAGGACTTGAAGGAGGTAGTTGCTGGCACCCCTCCGCTCATGCTACAGAAAGGGTCTCGATGAGAAACTTTCCCACATGGTGCACATATAACTTTCTGCTTCGCACCACCCGCCTTGTAAGTGCTTGATTTCATTACGCGCCCTTAGCTTAGCCCGGATAGAGCGACAGACTACGAATCTGTAGGTCAGAGGTTCAAATCCTCTAGGGCGCATCTTTCTTTTTTACTACTTTAGGTTCCGGAGTGACGGACTTCGCGTCCATTCTTCCGCCTTCCGCTTTCCGCCTACTTTCCCTCCGGTGCGCACGCCCGAATTGTCTCCATCACCCGCTGTTTTCCATCCGGCCCGCCGCCGACAGGGAAGATGATCGGCAAACGAATCCCCGACTGTCGATACGCCTCGATCCGCTCGCGGGCTTCCGCTGCGGTGCCAGCAATCCCCAACGCTTGCACCATCGCGTCAGGAACGAGTTTCGCCGCTCCCGCTTGGTCACCTTTCTGCCAGGCCGCGCGCACGGCTGCTGCTTCCGTTGGAAATCCACTCTCCGCCATGAGTCGGTTGTAACGCGGAAAAAAACCAGCGTAGAACGCCGCCGCTGGGCGGAGTCGCTCAATCGCTTCTTGGCGGTTGCTGGACACGCTGCATGAAAGCAGCGAGACAATATCAATGTCCTCCGGGCGCCGATCCGCACGCCGCGCGCCAATCGCAATGTGCTCCGCCGCCTTGCGGCCCGCCTCGGTCGTGCTCCAGACCATGATCGTCCCTTGCGCGATCTCGCCACAGACTTCCAGCATTTGTGGGAATACCGCGGACACGTAAATCGGAATCTCGCGACGAATCGGTTCGAACCACAAGTCGAAGCGGTCAATCGTCAGGGCCTCGCCTTTGTGAGAAACGATCCCGTCTCGCAGCAGCGTGCGAATAACGGTGACGGTCTCCCGCAACCGTTGCACCGGCTTGCTATATGGAATGCCGTGCTCTGGTTCGACTTGGACTTTATGGCTGGAGCCTAGTCCCAGAATCAGACGCTGACTGGAAAAATGATCGACGCAGGCCGCCGCCATCGCCAGTGTTGGTGCGCTCCGCACGAAGATACTACTGATGCTTGTCCCCAGTAGTATCCGCTTGGTCTGGAGCGCGCAGGCGGTCAAAATGGAGAACTGATCGCCACCATGTCCTTCCGCCACCCAGGCCGATTCGTAGCCCAGTTCTTCCGCTAATCTGACACAGTCAACAATATCTGGGGGGGACATGCCTCCCGCGAATGCGACCCCGATACGTGCCATTTGCCGCTCCTTTTTTCCCGCGCTAGAGTTGCGCGGCATTCTTCATCTCCACGGAGGCAACGTCAATGACGCAATCGCTTGATCTTCGGGATTTTCTGGGACAATAGAGGAGTATGACAACATTCGATGAGATCCTGGCTCATGTCGTCGATCTGTTGCGGCGGCAGGGGCGTGTGTCTTACGGTGCTCTCAAGCGTCGGTTTGACCTTGATGACGAGTATCTTCAGGACCTCAAGACCGAGTTGATTGAAGCGCAACGACTCGCTCTCGACGAGGGCGGGCGCATTCTTGTCTGGGCAGGCTCAAGGAAAACAGAATCGGAGAACCGGAGAATCGGAGAATCGGAGCAAAGCAGTGTCGAGTTTCAGGCTTCGAGTTCCGAGTCTTCCCAGCCCGTGGCTGCGATTCCTTCAGACTCCGAACTCCGAACTCCGAACTCTCCCCGGCTGTCCGCCGACCGACTCGCCGGGGACCGGCTTGCCGGGGAGCGTCGCCAACTGACAGTGATGTTCTGTGACCTCGTGGGTTCCACCGCGCTCTCGACCCAGCTTGATCCAGAAGAGCTGCGCACGGTTGTCCGTACCTATCAAGCGATCTGCGCCGAGGCCGTCGAACGGTATGACGGCTATATCGCGCAGTATCTCGGAGATGGGGTACTCGTGTATTTCGGGTATCCGATGGCCCACGAAGACGATGCCGAGCGGGCAGTCCGGGCGGGCTTGGAGCTGTTGCGATCCCTTCAACAGTACAACCGCCACCAACAGGCACTGGGTGGGCTGTCGGCGGGCAACATGCCGCAAGTTCGTATCGGTATTCATACGGGGCTGGTCGTCGTGGGCGAGATCGGAGGAGGGGGAAAGTACGAACATCTGGCACTCGGAGAAACTCCCAACGTCGCCGCGCGGGTACAAGGCATGGCTCCTCCTGACACGATTGTCATTAGTGCCTCGACTTATCGACGAATGGGGAATGCGTTCGCGTGTCGCTCGCTGGGCGTGCACGCGCTCAAGGGCATTCCTCAACCGCTCGAGATTCTCCGGGTGGAAGCGGAGCAAATCGCCGATCCCTCGCTTCAGGAAAAAGAGAGCGGGCGAGTTGCCCTCCTCGTGGGAAGAACCGAAGAATCGGAATTTCTCCGACGACGCTGGGCGCGTGTCAAGGAACGGCAAGGGCAGGTGGTCTTGATCAGTGGTGAGCCCGGAATCGGCAAATCGCGACTCGCGCGGGAGGTATGCCGGCATGTCGCTGAAGAGGACTTGCTGCAATTGGAATTGCGCTGCTCTCCGTATCACCAGCATAGTGCCCTCTACCCCGTGATCGAGTTTTTTCGACGGATGCTGCAGATTCAACCCGAGGAAGCGGCGGACGCCACGGTGAAAAAACTGGAAAGAGCGCTGTCCCATTCGCACATCGACCTCGAACAGACCCTTCCATTGCTCGCGTCGCTGTTATCCTTACCACCAACGCGGTTTCCCCTCCCGGCGCTGACGCCACAAAAACAAAAGGAGAAAACGGCGCAAGCGATTCTTGCCTGGGTTTTGCGGATTACGGCGCGGCGACCCGTACTCCTGGTCTGGGAGGATTTACATTGGGCCGACCCTTCAACGCTCGCGCTCTTGGACTTATTCGTGGAGCAAGCGGCCACCACGAGTGTGTTCGTGGTGCTGACCTTTCGTCCAGAGTTCGGGCCATCGTGGACAGGGCGGTCGCATGTCACGTCCCTGATGTTGAGTCGCTTGGGCCGGGCGCATGTTGAGGCGATGGTCGCGCAGATGATCGGAGGGAAAACGCTTCCGCCTGAGGTGCAACAACAGATTCTCGCCAAGACCGACGGCGTCCCGCTGTTCGTCGAGGAGTTGACGACGATGGTGCTGGAGTCGGGGTTGTTGCGCGAGGAGGAGGATCACTATAAGTTATCCGGTCCTTTGCCGCCGCTCGCGATTCCAGAGACTTTGCACGACTCCTTGGTGGCGCGGTTGGATCGTCTCGGGGCGGCCAGGGAGGTCGCGCAGTTGGCGGCGACGTTGGGCCGGGAGTTCTCGTATGAGTTGATGAAGGCGGTGTCGCCGCTGACGGAAGAGCAACTCCACCATGCCCTCGCCCAACTGGTGGAGGCCGAAGTGCTGTATCCGCGTGGGATAGGTGGACATGCCTCCTATTCGTTCAAGCATGCCCTCATTCAAGAGGCCGCGTATCAGTCGTTACTCAAGAGCCGCAGACAGTCCTATCACCAACAAATCGCGCGGGTGCTCGAAGCCCAGGGCGGGAAGAGCGCTGCTCCTCACCCGGATCAACCGGAACTGATCGCGCATCACTATACGGAGGCGGGGCTGATCGCGCAGGCGTTGCCCTACTGGCAGCAGGCGGGACAGGCCGCGCTGCGGCGGTCCGCCAACCAGGAAGCGATTGGCCACCTCGCGAAAGCCTTAGCTCTCCTGGAGACGTTGCCTGAGACGGAAGATCGCGGACAGATGGAATTAGCGCTACGGATCACCGTGGGGGTCCCGTTGATGACGACCAAGGGATATGCCGCCCCGGACGTGGAACAGACCTTCGCCCGGGCGCGGGCGCTCTGTCAAACCGTGGGTGATGCGCCTCGGCGGTTTTCCGTGCTCAGTGGTTTGTTCGCTTTCTATCTGGTGAAAGGCGACTTGGTGACGGCCCGTGATCTCGCCGAGCAGTGCCTACGGTTGGCTGAAGACGTGCGGGATGTGGCGTTGCTGATCGAAGCGCATCGCATGTTGTGCAACATCTTCCATTTTATGGGAGAGCCGACAGCCGTGGTCCGCCACGCGGACAGCGCGCTTGCCTTGTACGACCGGCATCAACACCGTACCCTCGCTTTCCTCTTTGGGCAGGACCCCGCAGTGGTGTGTCACAGCTTCGCGGCTATGAATCTGCGAGTCCTCGGGTATTCCGCCCAGGCGATTGAGCGCAATCAGGCTGCCGTGAACTATGCGCGGGAGTTGGCGCACGCGAATAGTCTCGGCTTAGCGTTGGCGTTCGCGTCCACGCTGTATGGCTTCATGAGAAATTGGACGGAAACCCTGGCTTTCGCGGAAGAGGCGATTGCACTCGCGCACGAGCAGAGGTTGGTGTTTTGGGGGACGATTGGGGCCTTGAACCGTGGCCGGGCGTTGGTGGGCTTGGGGCGATACGATGAGGGGCTTGCGCTTCTACAGGAAGGGATCACGGCATACGGGGCAACGGGAGCGGACCTCGCGAGCGCCGGGAATCTTTGCGTGTTGGCCGAAAACTATGGCAACGCTGGACGCGCTGCCGAAGGGTTGCGGTTGATTGCCGAGTCGCTCGCGCTCGTGGAAATGTAT
>JABFSC010000554.1 GCA_013140885.1 Deltaproteobacteria bacterium
CCGTTGAAGTCAGAAAAATCGACAAATGGCGCCCTAAGTATCTAAAAAGACTGGATTTACAAGCGCAAGAATGATTTTTCTAACATCTTGAATTCACTGCATTTTATTGCAGACCGGGAATTGCTGGGCTAGCGCATGGAGTCCAAGACGTACTGCTCATGCACACGATCGAGAATCCACTCCTTGATCTCTACCATCCCGATACCGTCGCTATTGATATGCGCCGCCTCATGGAGGAGTCTCGCCAACATCCGCCGCGCTCCGCGCAACCCTTCTGGGACCATGCCCACCACTTCGCTCAGGCCAAGCTGAGTCAGTTACGCCATCAACTGCTCTCCACCACGCAAGGAACGGCGCAAGTGGAAGTCATCGTCGGCGAGGGGCCAGCGGCGGACCACATTCTCCGTGTGACTGAGCAGCAAGCTCCCGATTTCATTGTGATGGCCACACACGGACGCACGGGGGTCCAGCGCTTCTTGCTCGGCAGTGTGACTAGCAAAATCGTGCGAGCCGGTTCCTGCCCGGTGCTCGTCGTTCCCCAACCCCAGTAACCCCAGGAGAGGAGTCAACAATATGAAAGCCCGCGATGTGATGAACAAACGAGTGACCGCCGCCACCCCACGTGCCATTGGTCGTGATCTCGCTCAACAATTATTGCCCGGCATGTACAGTGGCCTACCCGTGGTGAACGCGCAGGGTGCTGTCATTGGGGTCGTGACGGAATTCGACCTGCTCAATGCCCTGCGTGAAGGGAAAGATTTGCAGACCGTCAAGGCGGAGGAGATCATGGGGCACCCCGCGGTGTGTGTGGAAGAAGACGATCCAATTGAAGCCGTGATCGCCAAAATGACGCTCCAGCACATCATCCGGGTCCCGGTGGTGCGCAACGGCAAATTGGTCGGCATTATTGCCCGGGCGGATATTCTCAGTCGCATGATCGAACCTGAGTTCGTCTCGATCTTTGGTGGGCAGGGGGAATAACAGGACGGAGTCGAAGACCGTGCGGACTCCGCACTCCGCACGGTTCCGACCGCGAGTTACAGATACGTCATAATCCAATTCAACGGCAACGGGGCACTGTCGTAGCCCACCGGTGTCGGCTTGCGAAAGAGCGCGCCGGAAATCCCCTGGCTCAGATCGGACATCTCTTGCCCTAACAGAATCAGCAGATCATCCAGGGTCACGAGCCCGACCACCTTGTCCTCACTATCCACAACCGGGACCCGCCGCACATGATACGTATGCATCACGGTCGTCAGGTCGTGGAGGGTGCGGTTGACTGGGATCGTTGTGATATTCGTACTCATCACCTCGCGGACTTTCGTTCCCTGCGGGTCTCGTTTCTCAGCCGTTACCTTCAGAGCAATATCCCGATCGGTGAGAATGCCGCATAACTTGCCCTGCTCTTCGATGAGCAAGCAGCCGACATTCTTCTCTTGCAGTAACTGACACGCGTCCACAATACTCCGATCTGCGGCTATGGTGACCGGCGGACGTTGGCAAAACCTTTGCAGCGACATAGAGCACCTCCTTATATGCGAGTGGGTTATGAGCGTTGACAATCGCTTCTCGTCGCAATTTACTTGCCACGCGGAAGAGGGACAAATCCTGCGGACCTCCGGGAATTTTTCTCGATTCCGCGAAAACCACCCCAACCAATTTCTCAATGTGGTGTCACTAAGAGTGCCTTCCCCTCTAGTAGGGGGAAGGAATAAGAATGTGCCCCCGTATCTTGGTGTATTTTCCCTAGAGTTCGCTTGCGCTTCTCCCGCGGGGCTTTCCCCGCCTCTTCATGATCCTGCGTGGCTAGGTGCATTGGAAGCGGAATGCTGATATTGCAACCGACGAACAAGCGCAGTGCCGTGGAGTGCGTATGGCAACACGAAAACTTCCGCCCAAAATGTGGGTCTTCGCGCCACGCTCCACCCCGAAGGCCGGAGGGCCCGAGGCGGTGAAGACCGAGGTATCCCAACAAGGCCAAAAACTCATTGGCGAATGGAAGCCCCAATACATCAATACATCAAGGCACCACCGGAGGACGCGCGGTGGAACTATATGGTTGAGCTGTTCACGCGATGGCGTGGAAACTCCTTCTATTTCGTCGCAAAGTACGCCTGTCCCGGCCCGACGGCGATTTCCCCGTTCTTCGAATCCCCGTTCACGCGCCTGGCGTACACGTGGGCGGGAACCGCTTCAATCTCTCGTACATGCGGCACACCGGGAAATGGGTGGAAGTCGAGCAGGAACTGACGTTGACACAGGCCCTTGAAGCCATTCGGAACGATGGGTTGTATCATCCGTCATAGCCACTCCCGACGTGGCGACCGCAACACACGCGCCAGAGGTCGGCGCCAAGAGCGACACTGAGACACCCCTGACCGGGTTCATTTTGACGCTCACGCGACAGATCGTCCGCTGAAGAGGCGGAGAGAAAGGGAATTCCCATGAAGCAAGTGAATCCAGTGGTAGTGGTGACCGGAGTGGGTCCGGGAACAGGTGCGGCGATTGCGCGCCGGTTTGCGCAGGGAGGCTATGCGGTTGCGATGCTGGCACGCAGTGGCGAACGACTGACCCAACTCGCGCACGATACTCCTGGGACGCACGCGTACCCCTGTGATGTCACGGATGAAGGACAACTCGACGTGACGCTCGCAGCGATACGGACTGACCTCGGAGTCCCCACAGTGCTGATCCATAATGCCGTCGGAGGCGCGTTCGGGACCTTTATGGAGATCGATCCCCAGGTGTTGAACCGCAACTTTCAAGTCAACACGATGGCGTTGCTCTATCTCGCGCGACGGCTGGCTCCCGCGATGATCGAAGCAGGAGAAGGAGCGATGATTACCACCGGCAACACGTCCGCTTTTCGCGGCAAAGCCAACTTCGCCGGCTTTGCCCCGACGAAGGCCGCCCAACGGATTCTTGCGGAAGCTATCGCGCGTGAGCTGGGACCCAAGGGGGTGCATGTCGCCTATGTGATGATTGATGCGGTGATCGATCTGGCGTGGACGCGCAACATGATGAAGCAACGCCTTGGGAAAGAAGCGCCCAACGACTTCTTCATCACCCCCACCGCCATTGCCGACGAAGTGTGGCATGTCACGCATCAAGACCGGAGCGCGTGGTCCTTCAACGTGGAACTGCGCCCGTTTGGCGAGACATGGTAAGAAGTCGTTGCGTAGAAATCACACGGGAGAGCCGCCCGAGCGGTGCGTTGCTCCGCCCTCGCCTGAAGGAGGAACTATGAGTGAGTTACGGATATTCTCCTATCTCCCGAACCCGCGTATTTGGAAAGCGACGATTGCCGCGCGTCTCTGTGGGATTGACGTGGAAGTGCGCGGCACCTCACCAAAGGAGCTTGCCTCGTGGCTGTGGGATTTTGACGCACGGCCACTCTCAAGCAGCGAATTCGCTGCATCCTCAGACATACAAGTCGGGCAAGTCGGCTTTGCCGGGACTCGGCTCCACAAAACCAGCGCTTTTCTGGACGCGCATCCCTTCGGCGCTGTGCCAGCCGCATTCAGCCCGGACGGGAAGACCGGGATCTTTGAATCGAACAGCATCATGCGCGCCGTCGCCCGCCTGGGGGAAAGTGAATTTCCGTTGTACGGCGGCGATGCCTATGAAGCCTCACGCATCGATAGCTTTCTTGACGCGAGTCTGGTGTTCGCGCGCGATGCGCAACTCTATTTGTTGGCGTTGGTGAGCGGCACCGTCTCGGCGGAGATGCACGCACGCGCACGTGACGGATTCGCGGTCTATGCGCGTGGCATCAATCACGCGTTAGCGCCCGACCGTGAGTATTTGGTTGGGGACACCGTCACCCTCGCCGACATCTGCTTCGTGGCCGAGTTGTGCCTGTTCTTCAATGAGAAGAAGAGCATCAAGAAAATCGAGAAGCCAGAACACGCGCCAATTCTGCACGACACGATTGAGACGGAATTTCCGCGCACCTTCGCTCATTTGGCACGATTACGGAAACATCCGGCGTTCGCTCCTGATGTCGAGCCGTACCTGAAGAAATTTGAACCGGTTGAGCAAAGCGTGTCGCCTCGATGACCCGCGGGGCATGAGGTGCCGGCCTTCTGTTTCACTTCATCGTGGAGCGGAAGCGATAACACGAGAATAAGGAGAAAGTCACAATGAGTACCGCACCAACACCGGCCTACGCGCTGGTCCAACTCAAGGTGAAAAACCCCGAAGAGGACATGCAACGCTACGGGAAGTTCGTCATCGCCATGTTTGAGCAGATTGGAGCGCAAGTGGTCGCGCTCTCCCCTACACCCACAGTAGTGGAAGGAAGCTGGAGCGGGAATTGGACCGTCGTCATCCGCTTTCCGAGCATGGCGGTCGCGGAAGCCTGGTACAATTCCCCGGAGTATCAACCCTTGAAAGACCTGCGGATCAACGAGCTGACAGAGGGGGGGAGTGCTGGTGTTCGTTGAAGGATTTGATCCGGCTGCGCTCGGTCGCTGATTTGCCCCCGCGAATGGGCGGGTCTTGCTCGAACACCGCGGTCGCATCATGCCGGTCTATGTCGCTGTGCCCGATGCCCAGGATGTCGCAAAGCCGAAAGCAGATCTCAAAAAATCCGGCAGCCGTCTACGCACGCTGCGGGCTTAGCCGAGAGTATGGCAAGAGAACTGATGCCACAGGGCATCCATGTCACGCATGTGCCGATTGACGCGGCGATTGGCTGGACCCAGGAGGACGGCACTCGCTGGCATAGCCTGGCCGGCACGACGGTGGACGACAACATGGCGGATCCAGCACGCATTGCCGAGACCTACCTGCAACTCCACCGGTAACACCGATCGACCTGGGCCTTCGAGGTCATCCTGCGGCCGTGGGCTGAGAAGTGGTAAAGGAGCTATACAATGACGACAACGAACAACGAGTACCCAGCGACGTCAGACCGGAGCCGTGGCTGGCTCCGTTACCTGTATCGCAAAGCGACGACGCCCGACAACTGGGACAGAAATGGTCAACCGCATGCACACTGGGACGGGACCACCGGTGAACCCATGCTCTCGTGGCATCGGTTTGACCTGATCGAATCCAGCTATGCGATGGCCCTGATGGCTGACACCACCCCTGCCTGGCGTGAAGTTTACAGCACGATCCTCGATGAACTGGCCGCGCGATACACGAGCTACTGGGCGGCCAAAGACTGGCTCGACCAGCTTGGCCCCGATCCGCGTCGCGACCACTATCCCGAGGGGTGGTACAAGCTGATCCCGTCGCATTTGCGTGGTGCGTACGATGTCCCCGGCTGGACGGCCAATGGCGTGGCGCCCTGGGGCGTGCAAATGGACCCCGTGGGGGCTGAGGGCAACCTCTTCTTCAAAGGGTGGTTTCTCGTCATCCTCGGTTTGTATCGCTACGTCTCAGGTGATGACAAATGGAACCAGCCCTTCGCCATGATCCGTGACGGGGAACAGACTTTCACGTGGTCTCACTCGCAAATAGCGACCCACCTCGCTGCCCAATGGTCGCGGAGGCCGGAAGGCTGCCATTGAGAGAATACGAAAGTCTGGCCCACGTGACTGGGCGCAGCAGGCCTCGGTCTGAGGCTTCACGATATGCTCTACGGTAGTGACCTGCACCGCGTCTTCCATTCCTGGTAGACCACCGCGGGAGCGGGCTATGTGCCGTTCCAGGACGGTCGCCCCAATGACACCTTGACCCTCTATTATGATCCGCTCATCAACTACCACCATCGAGTCGGTCTGGGCGGTGGACTCAATCTCGCGTTCCAACTGGTGCCGCAGGCACGCAACGAAGCGCGCGGGCTATTTGAGGCAGCGGCGGAAAAGATGGGTTGGACAGGACTAGGCCCCGTCCGCGAGGTCACCAGAGATTTTACCAGCCAAGTCCTTACGCCGCAGGGAACACTCCTGGGCCTCGCGCTGGCGCGGGAATTGGG
>JABFSC010000694.1 GCA_013140885.1 Deltaproteobacteria bacterium
CGTGATGCGCTCGCCCAACACCAGCGCGGAGAACAGCAGTACGATAATCGGCATCAGATTCATGAACACGGCAGCCTGATGCGGGCTCACCTTGGCCAGCGCCTTGGAGTACCAGAAATTCGAGAGTGGCGAGAGAATGCAGAGATAGGCCGCCGCTAGGAGCACCGGTGGTGACAATCGCGGAAGAAGCGCGGCTGGCGATTCCAGGAACATCAGCGGAAACAGGATCACCGACCCAGTCAGATACGCGCTCGCGGTGGCCGCGATGGCCGAGCGGCGGGCGAGCACGATGCGTCCATAGACGGTGAAAATCGCCCAGTTGAGCTGGCCAATAAGAATCAAGAGGTCGCCCATATTGAACGAGCGATTCAGCAGCGTGTCCAATGACCCCTGACAGATAATCACCAGCAGACCGGAGAACGACAACAGCACGCCGCCCACATTGATGAGCCCGAATCGTTCGGAGATGAAGATCCACGAGAGCAGCGTCACCCAGATTGGGGTGGACGCGGAGATGATTCCCGCGTTGGAGGCGGTGGTCATTTTCAGCCCAAAGTAAAAAAGGATGCCCGACGAAACCACGCCGGTCATCGTCAAAATGAGGGTACTACGAAAATCCGCGCGCAACGCCGCGCCCCAATTCGGGGTCGATTTGCGCCCGATCACCATGAGCATGATGGCGCCGATCAGCGTGCGCAACGCGATCAATGGCAGCGGACCGATCACCTCAAGCGCGATTTTCCCCGCCGGAAAATTACCCGCCCAGATGAGCGTGATCACAAAAAGAAGAAGATATGCCAATGAGTGTCTTTCTTCGGGGTTCAGGGTTCAGGGTTCCCGCTCCCGGATGGGCAATGGTATTGAGTTAGAGGGATTCGAACGTTCCCTCTCCCGGCTGAGAGAGGGCTAGGGTGAGGGGATCAAATGATCTTTCCTAAGCCCAAGTCCGCGACGACTTCATCAACCGTCACAAGATGAACGCCCCACTGCCACCACTTCGCCATCGCGGCCTGCCCGCGTTCCGCACTCAGCGCGGCGATGGCATCACGCACGACATGAAGGCGCACCGGACGATCCCTGAGCCCAGCAATCGCGTAATCAACGCACACCTCGGTCACGACACCATAGACCACCACATCCTCTTTTCCGTGCAGCAGGACATCAAAGACCCGCGTGGCGTTCTGATTCCCAGCGAACACATCGAACCGTTGTTTCTCGATGTACAGTTCACCAGGATGTCGCAACACCGTCAAAAGTTCGGACTCCGAGTAGACACGATTCTCAATCCACACCGCGTGTTGGGGAGTCGTCACCGCGACTTTCGCCTGTCCTGGCGTGTCGCTCATGCAATGTTCGGGATACTCGCCACCATTCGCGAGTAGCTCTGGGTCGGTGGGACGATGGCGGTCCACCGACCCCACAATTGGGATGCCGTGCTGGCGAGCGCATTGCGTCAAAGTCGCGAGCTGGGGAAAAATCCGTTCCGCGCCAGGCACGTAGAGTTTGCCGCCCGGCTCCATGAAATCCCGTTGCGTATCGACATCATAGAAGAGCGTGGTCCGCGGTCGCATGGGCATTTAGCCTTTGATCACCGCGAGGGGCTTGAGCTTCACCACTTTCTTACTGATGCCCGCTCGGTCCACCACATCCACGACATCGGCGACATCCTTGTAGGCATACGGCATCTCTTCGGCGAATGTCCCCTTGCCACGATAACGCGCAATCACTCCCTGTTTGGCCAACTCCTCATCCAGGTCCCGCCCCTTCCCTACTTTCTTGGCCTGCATCCGGCTCATCAGCCGCCCGGCCCCGTGACACGTCGAACCGAACGTCTCTTTCATCGCCCGGTCGGTACCCACGAGCAAAAACGAATAGCGGCCCATGTCACCAGGAATGAGCACGGGCTGCCCAAGCGCGCGCACCGAAGCGGGAATGGCTGGATGTCCGGGACCAAAGGCGCGCGTCGCGCCCTTACGATGGACCCACACTTTGCGCTTGACGCCATCGACTTCGTGCGTCTCTGGTTTAGCGATGTTGTGACAGACATCATAAATCAGGCGGAACCCAAGCTCACGCGGAGACACCTGCAACGCTTTCAGAAAGGCTTTCTCGGCGATACTCATCATCACTTGACGATTGACCCACGCATAGTTGGCGGCGCACGCCATCGCCGCCAGATACTGCCGTCCTTCCGGTGACGGAATGGGCGCGCAGGCAAGCTGACGATCCGGCATCACAATGTGATATTTTTCCATCGCCTTGCCCATCACCTTGAGCGCATCTTCGCACGTCTGATGGCCAAGGCCGCGCGAGCCGGAGTGAATAATGATCGCCACTTGTCCAACCGACAGCCCCAGCGCCGCCGCGATCTCCGGCTCATAAATCTCCTCGATGCGATCCACTTCGAGAAAATGATTGCCCGACCCCAGCGTGCCCACTTGCGTGAGCCCACGGCCAAGGGCTTCATCACTCAACGCGGCTGGGTCAGCTCCGGCGAGACAACCGTTCTCTTCCGTGTGTTCCGCGTCGGCGTCCGAACCAAAGCCGTTGGCGATGGCCCACTGCACGCCTTTCGTCGCCAGCTTCTTTTCCTCAGCGCGACTGAGTTTAGGAATCGCTCCTTCGGCACCCACACCGCATGGGATCATGGCGAACAATGCGTCCGCCAGTAATGGCAATTTGGCTTGAATCTCGCTTACTTGCAGATTGGTGCTGACAAGGCGGACGCCACAATTTATGTCAAATCCGATCCCGCCAGGCGTAATCACCCCCTCCTCCGCATCCACCGCCGCTACACCACCGATGGGGAATCCATAGCCCCAATGGATGTCCGGCATCGCCAGCGAGTAGCCGACGATGCCAGGCAAGTGCGCCACGTTGACGACCTGCTCGACGGCGGCATCCTTGCGGATGTCGGCCATGAGTTCTGGCGTAGCGTAAATGCGCCCCGGCACGCGCATGCCGCCACGTTGCGGGATTTCCCAAATGCAATCGCTGATCTGACGAAGATAGATGTCTGCCATAATGTGTTACACGTCAAAAATGACCCGCGCACGACACCGCCCCGGTTCGCAGGTCACGGAGAGTTGATGATAGGTGACCGCCTTGATCTCGGTCTCGAACTCATGCCGTTCGTAATCCAGCTTTTCACCGGTGAGACGGGCATGCACCTGTTGGTCGTCGATTTCCACAATCGCGATGGTCGCCGCGATAAAGCCGTCTTGCAAAAACTGATGCAACAAACGAGAGAGCCAGTCATGGAACAACTGCTCCCAACCCTCGGCATGGACGGTTTCCTCCCGGACTTCGCGCGCCTCGATCCCAAGCGGCTGCACCATCAGTGAGAATAACGCCATCCCGGCGCACTGGAAAAGCTCACTCGGAGTATCGGCTTCGACTTCGATACCGATGTCAGCGGTGTGGTCGATTTCGCGGAAGATGGGTTCTGCCATGCCGCCACTATACGGCGGACCCAGCGGAAACGAAACCGGGAAGCACTATGGCGATTGGAGGTCAGATGTCTAGGTCACTCACTGTCATACTGCACGAGCGAGAACACCTCGTTCGGAGCCAGACGTTTCCGTCCATTGAGAAAGGTCAATTCGATCATAAAGGCCGCCTCGACCACGTTGGCGCGGAGTTGACGAGCAAGTGAGATCGTCGCTTCCGCCGTGCCGCCGGTCGCTAACAGATCGTCGATCACCAACACCCGACTGCCAGCGGGAAACGCATCTTGATGAATTTCTAGCGTATCGGTCCCGTATTCGAGCGCATAACTCGCGCTAAAGGTCGCGGCAGGGAGTTTGCGCGGCTTGCGCACCACGGCGATGCCACAGCCCAACGCGTAGGCCAACGCCGAGCCAATCAGAAACCCGCGTGATTCAACGCCGAGCACGACATCAATCCGCCCACGGTAGCGGTCGGCCATCAGATTCACGGTCTCTCGCCATGCCGTTCCATCGGTAAGCAGTGGAGTAATGTCACGGAACATAATTCCGGCCTTGGGAAAGTTGGGAACGTCACGAATCAGGGTTTTCAGATCTCGCATGTTGTCCTCATGTTTCATTCTTCACCGCTCTCGCGATGCGGTCCGCGTCTCACCGGGCAGATAGCGCAACGGATTACGGGCTTGATTATCTTTTCGTATCTCAAAGTGCAAATGTGGCCCAGAGGCGCGCCCGGTTTGGCCCACTTCGGCGATCACTTTTCCGCGCCGGACCCACTCGCCTTCCTTGACGAGGTTGCGTCGATTATGCGCGTAGACCGATACGAGCCCATTGCGATGGCGGATCAGCACGATATTGCCATACCCATGTAAGACGTTGCTAAAGATCACTTCTCCATCGGCCACCGCGCTAATGGGCGTGCCCGTCGGCGCGGTAATATCGATGCCATCGTGGAAACTGCCCCCGCGAGGACCAAACCGCGAAGCCAGTCGGCCCGTAATTGGCCAGTGCGAGAAGATCTCGCCCGTCTCGGGCTCGCGTTCACGAGGAAACCGCCGGACATCTCCCGGCACATCGTCCGCTGGTTCTGGCACGCTCCGGGCTCGTAACCGTTTAGCGGTGGCACTCCGCCTCGCCTCACGCTTGTCAGTCGCGCCGAATCGTCGCGCGCTTCTCACCTCCGCCGCACGACGTGAGCGCGGCGCCCCTGACGGCAGTCGCAATTCCTGCCCAATTTCAAGCTGATCGGGATCAGCGATCCCGTTGTGGCGTGCCAAGTCAGATGACGACAGATTATAGCGTTCGGCTATTTCCGAGAGAGTTTCTCCCCGGCGGACCGTATGCAGCTGACTGCTGGAACAGCCCGCCAGCGCCGCGCATGCGACCAGGAGAATGGGAAAAATTTTGCGGATTCCACACCACCACACCACAACGGTCTCCTCACCTCTAACCTCAGCAGCACATCTCCCCTCCCACTTTTAGAGGAGTGCGGCCTATTGTCACGGCACTGCGGACATTTGTCAAGAAATACTTGGGCAGAGAAAACGCTATCGACGGCGGAGCACTCACCACGACCGAGCTGGTCTCGTGGTTGTGTCAACATCGTGAGGTTTAATTGAGTCCTCGTCGCGAGTCGCCGCGAAGTTCCGGCGCGGCTCCATGGCGAGAGGTCGGGCATTGCCGCCAATCGGCCATCATAAGATCGTTGCGTCGTGGCTTTTCTCACTTCAGCGCGGCCAGTATCGCCTTCTCATCGAAGCCGTGGATAATCGTGCCTCTGACGTTCAACACGGGGACCCCAGGGCGGTTCAGAGCCCGGTGCTGCATACGCCCTTCCGGGGACTTCTCGATGTCGTATTCTATGTAAGTCGTCCCTTGCCTCATCAAGAACTCTCTCGTCTTTTGGCAGTAGCCACACCACGACGTGGCATACAGCACGACCGCGCCTTTTCGTTCCATAAATGGCTGTGACGTCTGAAAAAGGCTCTCGACCTTCGGTGTATTCTGGTAAAGCAGAAAGGCAGCCACAATCAATAAGAATTTCTTCATTTGTCTCCTCCTGAGTCATGCTCACATGCAAGCAAAACCAGCGTCCTTCCTTCAATCAATACGCTGGCCCAGCCTTTTTCCCTTGCGCGCTGACCTATGCGACAGCGTCTTCCCGATCATAACACAGCTCAATACTGCTCCTCGAATCTCCGGTGCACCCACAGAAACTCATGCCGCTTGTTGAGCACCCGGCGGAGATCGCCAAAGCCACACACCTGGAGGCGGCGCTGTACATGGGCCGCATTGGCTCCCGCAGCGTACCAGCTTGGGATCGCGGGGTTGGAGCCGCGTGTATGGTCACCGGTCGATTGAGGGACAGCTCAGCGCAGGTTTTGCCTTATGTAGTTTCTTACTTCAATTCGTCTACGCAATTCTGGATCGTCCATTTTGGCACGGTCCGTGAAAATGTCCTCATAGAGTCGCAGTTGCTGCTCCGGTACCTGACATTGATCCGCAGCCAATCGAGCGGCTTCGTAGTCGCGGAGATGAATCGCCGCGCGCGCAATGTCGTTCAATGTGGCACAGTCCATTTCTTGCGGGGCTTGAGTGGCCACCGCTAGCGCTTGATCCAACGTCTTTCTCGCTTCCTCGTCCTTTCCGATTCGCTGAAAGAGCCGCGAGACAACTCCAAAGTGGTCAGCCCGCCACTGCTTATTCGTTGTCGCATTGGCGAGATCCACAAACTCTTGCAACCCCTGTTCGGCCTCTTCTTTTCGACCAGCTTCACCGAGCGCTTCGATCACCCGCTCCAGCGTAATTGCTGTCGGCGGCCGGAGCTTCGGCCTTTTGATAACCGCGAAGGCTTTGCTTCCGTTTCCTTCTTTGGCAAAGGCAAGCGCGATCTCAAGAAGCGCCCACGTCATAGCGCCTTCTTCGCGCCAGCCTCCTTCCTGGGCCTCCCATGCTTGAAAGATGTCATAAGCGAAAGCGGCCTGACCGCCACGCGCCACGGATGTCACTAACTCGCGAACAAAAAATTCTTTCGGATGAGCAAACCGGATGCAGCCCCCCCTGTGCATCTCATCATCAGTCTTCCGCGGAAGTTGCAGAAACAGCTCTTGCCAGACTTGCCGCGCCTCGGACTCCTGACCACTTCGTGCCAAGGCCTCAATCAGGTTTGGCAACAGAAAGAATCGCTCGTATTCATTAAATGGTGGTTTCCGTCGCGCGATCCGTTCACGAAGCCACTGAAGAGCTTCTCGATCTCTAGTGCTCCCGGTTTCCGCCAGTGCCCTTTGCGCGAATTCACTGGTCATGTCTTCTGGGACCATCTTATCGAACGCTCTTTGGGCCTCACGACGCACTCGTCTGGCTATCTCTTGCTGTCCTTGTTGCTCAAGCAGGGCGGCCATCTTGCTGAGCGTCAGGAAACGGGTTTTCGCATCGCGAATCTTGCGTCCGATGGTGAGCGCGTGCTTCCCTTGCCCCATTGCCGTCAAAGGCAGGACGAAGTTTTCGCTCTCCCCTCCGAACGTCCGTGCCAACCGCAAAAATGAGTGACCTTTCTTCTTGTTCCCGGCCTGCAAATACACCGCCGCCACCCGCGCAATCCACTTCCCTTTCTGACCATATCCTTGATCTTTCATGGCTAACACGGCTGCCCTCGTTTCCTCCAAAGCGCGTGCGTATCCTTTTGCTTGTCCAGCCGCGCCTAACGCTTCAACGAAGGTCACCAGCAAGTATGCACGTGTATCCTTGTTCTCCTCGCTCTTCTCGATTTGCTGGATGGCCGCGTATGCCTGGTCAGCCTGCCCCACATCAACAAGCGCCTCGATCCAATGAGCCTCCTCATAATACCTCGCCGGCGCACGAATAATCGGAGCGTTCTTCGCCAATGTCCGCATTTGCTCTTCGTCCGTGCGCTCCCAGGCCATTGAAACCGAGACGGGCATGAGGAGAAGCAGCATGACAAGCACGCTTCGACAACATCGGAGGGCGGAAAGAGAAAATACGTCCATCAACACGACGTTAGTCTTGTGACAGTGACTTTGTAGAGTGAGTTTCATAGCTGCTCCGATATCCAACGTTTCGCGCTCCTCGTAGCACGGCGGCAAAAGGCGGGCCAGAGACTATTCTGAATAGCGATCTTTCTTGGGAGCGCAGTCGCCTCACCCGTTCTCCCAAGAACCGTCACCGCTGACTTCGCGAACAATATCATATACACAGAACCGACTGCTGACACAGACACCACACGGCGTGCCAAGGCGGTGATCGCAACGGCATGCCATCCCAGCAGCCAAGCGCTTGACGTATTTCAGACGGAAGCCAAGCGACGCACGAGTAACGACGAAAGGAGTATCTGCCCATGCCTCATCCACGCTACAGTAATCACGAGATCGCCCAGCGCGGACGACAACTCTACGACGAATATCTTCGCGCCCAAGTCACGGAAGGGAACCTTGGGAAGTTCTTGGTGATTGATATTGAGACCGGGGAACATGAGATCGACCAAGAGGAACTCGCCGCGCTCCAGCGGGCCAAAGCCAAACACCCGGAGGCGGCGCTGTACATGGTCCGCATTGGCTCCCGCACGGCGTACCAGCTTGGGGGCGCGGGGCTGGAGCCGCGCGTATGATCACGGGTCACGTGGTGGCGGCAAGCACGGCTCTCATCCCGATCCACTTCCCCAATACGCAAGGACAAGAGGACCCGATCGAAGCGATCATCGACACGGGCTTTACAGGGTTTCTGACCTTGCCCTTGCCTCAAATCGCCAAGCTCGGCTTTCCTTACCAGGGCCTCATTGATGCACGGCTGGGCAATGGAAGTGCAGCGGAGTTTGATATGTTCGCGGGCGCCGTGCTGTGGGATGGGCAGCTCCGCACGGGCATTGTGTTAGCGGTAGAGGGCACCCCACTGGTCGGCATGGCCTTGCTGCGCGGCTCCCGCGTGACGCTGGACGTGGAAGATGGTGGCCTTGTCACCATTGAGCCATTGCCCTGAGCCGGGGCGGAACCGCAAGATCGGCGCACCCCGGATTCCGCTTTGCTCCATCCGGGCTACGGGACTGTTGCTCCCACGCTAGGATTCCCGTTGGCCATCCCGGCGTAGGGGCGAATAATCATTCGCCCCTACCGCTGCCAACCCACGTGTCTCTCTCACCGCTGACTTCAC
The DNA here is from genome assembly GCA_013140885.1 of Deltaproteobacteria bacterium. Lineage (GTDB taxonomy): Bacteria > Desulfobacterota > Binatia > Bin18 > Bin18 > JABFSC01. Next base: position 8,610 of record JABFSC010000694.1, read on the forward strand.
CAGTAATATCATATACACAGAACCGACTGTTGACACAGACGCACGACGTACAAGAGGAGGAAGAATGATCACCGAGTTGTTATCCAGCGACCCAAAGGAAAAATTAGGCTTCGACCCCGACGAACTGCGAGCCAAATATCTTTACGAACGGGACAAGCGACTGCGCTCGGAAGGCAATGCGCAGTATCTCGAAGTCGCCAATGAACTGGCCGACTATAACGACGATCCCTACACCGAGTGGGTCGAGCGCGCGCCCCTGAACGACGAGGTCCAGGTCGCCATCATTGGTGGCGGGTTCGGTGGACTGCTCATGGGTGGACGGCTGCGCGAGGCGGGCTTCACCGATCTTCGCGTGATCGAAAAAGCCGGAGACTTCGGTGGCACCTGGTATTGGAATCGCTACCCTGGCGCCGCGTGCGACGTGGAGTCGTACTGCTACCTGCCAATGCTGGAAGAGCTGAAATACATCCCGAAACACAAATACTCGTTCGCGCCGGAGATTTTCGAGCATAGTAAGGCCATCGCTCGTCACTATGACCTCTACAAGAACGCTTGCCTCCAAACCGGCGTGAAGGAAATGCGCTGGGATGAGCCTAGCGGTCGCTGGATCATTCAGACCGACCGTGGTGACACGATCCGCGCCCAATTCGTCGCCATGGCCAACGGCCCGCTCAATCGCCCCAAGCTGCCCGGCATCCCTGGGATCACGAAATTCAAGGGGCATACGTTCCACACTAGTCGCTGGGACTACGACTACACAGGTGGTGACTCGACCGGCAACATGACGGGCCTGGCCAACAAGCGCGTCGCTATTATCGGCACTGGGGCCACGGCGGTGCAATGTATTCCGCACCTTGGTGCGTCGGCTCAACATCTTTACGTCTTCCAACGCACGCCCTCGTCGGTCGATGTGCGCGCCAACCGCTCAACCGATGAGGCGTTCGTCAACACGCTTGAGCCGGGATGGCAGTATCGGCGGATGGACAACTTCAACATTCTCGTCAGTGGCGGCGATCAAGAGGAAGATTTAGTCGCTGACGGTTGGACGGAGATTTTTCGTAACCTGACTGGTATCGCCGCGAAGAGCGCCGCGCGCGAGCTGGGCCGTCGCCTCTCCTCCAAGGAGAAGGGCCGCATGATGGAGCTGCTCGACTTTCAGAAGATGAATCAGGTCCGCGCGCGGGTCGATGAGATCGTCACTGATCCCGCCACCGCAGAGGCACTCAAGCCGTGGTACCGACAGTTCTGCAAGCGCCCCTGCTTCCATGATGAATACCTGCCCACCTTCAACCGGCCCAACGTGACCTTGGTGGATACCAGCGGCAAGGGCGTCGAGCGCATCACCGAGCGCGGCATCGTGGTGGACGGCAAGGAGTATGAGGTGGATTGCATCATCTTCGCCACGGGATTCGAGGTCGGCACGAGTTACACGCGCCGGGCGGGCTATGAGATCATTGGCCGCGACGGCCTCACGCTCACCGACAAGTGGGCCAACGGCTGGCGTACGTTGTACGGTCTCCAGGCTCACAGTTTCCCCAACTGCTTTTTCCTGGGGTTCACGCAAACGGCCATCTCGGTGAACGTGCCGCATGCCTTGAACGAGCAAGCCAAGCACGTGACCTACATCTTGGAGCAGGCACGCCGACGGGGAGCGACGCGGATCGAGGCGACACTTACAGCCGAGGATATGTGGCTGAGAGAGATGAAGAGCAAAGCCAAGATCGCCGAGCGGTTCTATGCCGAATGCACGCCGGGATATTACAACAACGAAGGAAAACTAGATGTGACAAACGGCTTTTTCGCGGGCACCTACGGCGGTGGGCCGATTCCGTTCTTCAACCTGCTCGAAGAGTGGCGGGCGACTGGACGGCTGGAAGGCGTGGAGTTTCAGTAGGAGCAACGGCGAAGCAAAAGGTAGAGGCTGCTTCAGGCGGAACGAGCGAAAAGCTATGGGTTGAAGCTCGGAGTAGCGATAACCGGTCCGTCGTGTGCTTTCTTTGTCGCGGTTTCTCTCGTGTGACGGAGCAAAGAAAGATCACTTGCTCCCCCTCACCCTAGCCCTCTCCCAGCCGGGAGAGGGAACTTTCGGAACCTTCTAACTTAATGCCATTCGCCTACGGGGCTGCGTGTGGAATCCGCATTCCGCAATCGAGGGACTTTGGACTTTTTATTGACTCGCGCCGTTCTTGAGAAGTTCTCGCGCGCGCTGCAACTCTTCGCCTTCTTCCGCGAACTTCCCTTCGAGCGACCCCTGCCGGGAGGAGACCTCGTCAAGGCGGTTTTCGAGATGCTCGACATGCTTGAGCAGTGCAGCCAAGGCTCGTGTCACTGGATCCGGGAGATCGGCGTGGTCAAGATCAACAATGGGACGACCAGACGGTTGATGACGGCCTTCTTCTTTGACCACCTTGCCCGGAATGCCCACCACCGTGGAATGCGCGGGCACTGGGTTCACCACGACGGAACCCGCCCCGATGCGACTGTGCCGTCCAATCGTGATCGGCCCGAGCACGGCAGCTCCAGCCCCAATCAACACCCAGTCTTCAATCGTCGGATGCCGCTTCCCGCGTTCCAAACTGGTTCCAGCCAGCGACACCCCCTGATATAGCGTCACGTCGTTGCCGACTTCGGCGGTTTCGCCAATGACCACCCCCATGCCGTGATCGATAAAGACTCGCCGTCCGATCCGCGCACCGGGATGAATCTCAATGCCGGTGAGGAATCGCGAAATGTGGCTAACGATCCGCGCGAACGTGGTCAGTTCTCGCTTCCATAACCAGTGCGCCACGCGGTGAAATAACAAGACGTGGAATCCTGGGTAGGCGAGCATCACCTCCCAAGTCGAACGCGCGGCGGGGTCGCGCTCGAAGACCGCCTGGATATCCTCTTTGATTTCTTTCCATATCATAAAAATCACGAAGGAAAGGAATCACTTGATCCCCCTCACCCTAGCCCTCTCCCAGCCGGGAGAGGGAACTTTCGGAGCCCTCTCACTCAAGGCCATTGTCCAGCCAAGAGAGGGAACTCGAAACCTGAAACCTGAAACTCGAAACTTCCGCACTTCATGCCTAAGCCGCGCTGATCGGCGCGCGGCCACGCTTGCTCTTTTGATCCTTGTAGAGTTTGTACTCGATACTATCGACCAACGCTTGCCAACTCGCTTCAATCACGTTGGGTGATACCCCGACGGTTCCCCAGCGGTCGTGCTCGTCACCGGACTCAATCAGCACCCGCACCGTGGCTTCCGTGCCGCCGTCTCCACCCAGGACCCGGACCTTATAATCGAGCAGCTCCACCTTCTCTAGTTGTGGATAGAATTTCGTCAACGCCTTGCGCAACGCCCGGTCCAGCGCATTGACCGGCCCATTGCCCTGAGCGGCGGTATGCTCGACCGCGCCATCCGGGCCTTCGATCATAATCGTCGCTTCCGACAGTGAGGGCTCGTCCTCCTTCCGTTTCTCGTCGATCACGCGGAAGCCGATCAAGCGAAAATGGCGCACCTTGCCGTGCATCGCCTTTTGCATCAACAGCTCAAATGACCCCTCCGCGCCTTCATATTGAAAGCCGCTGTGTTCCAGCCGCTTCACTTCCTCAAGAATCGTCTTGACCGCAGGGTCCGAACTCTCGATATCGAGGCCAAACTCCTTGGCTTTGTACACCACGTTGCTCCGCCCGGAGAGGTCGGACACCAGCACCCGTTGATGACTGCCCACCAGCTCGGAATCAATGTGCTCGTAGGTTTCGCGGTTCTTTTGCACGGCGGCGACATGCAGTCCGCCTTTGTGGGCGAAGGCACTCGCCCCCACGTAGGCTTGGCGCTTGCTGGGTTCGATATTCGCCAGCTCATAGACAAAACGGGACATCTCGGCGAGATGCGTGAGTTGTGTCGGCGTCACGCACTGATACCCCATCTTGAGTTGCAGATTGGGCGCGACCGAACAGAGGTTGGCGTTGCCGCACCGTTCGCCAAAGCCGTTGATGGTGCCTTGCACTTGCACCGCCCCCGCCACCACGCCCGCCAGTGAATTCGCCACCGCCATCTCACAATCGTTATGACAATGAATGCCAAAAGGCGTGGCCACTGCCGCGCGAGCCGCCGCCATCGCCGCCTGAATTTCGTGCGGCATGCGACCACCGCGAGTATCGCACAGCACGAGAATATCAGCCCCCGCCTGCGCGGCGCTCTTCAAGCATTCGAGCGTATATTCGGGATTGGCGGCGTAGCCATCGAAGAAATGTTCGGCGTCGAAGAAGACCTTATCGACGCGCTTTTTCAGATAGGCGACGGAATCGCCAATGACTTCGAGATTGGCTTTCTTGGAGATGCGCAGGTCGTCGCGCACATGCAGGTCCCAGGTCTTGCCGACAATCGTCACCACCGGGGTGTCGGCCTTGAGCAGCAGACGGATGTTGAGATCGTCGGCGGCGGCGATGTTCGCGCGCCGGGTCGAGCCGAAGGCGGCGACTTTCGCGTGTTTGAGGTGGATTTTCTTGACAGCGTGAAAGAACTCTTCATCACGCGGGTTCGAGCCTGGCCAGCCGCCTTCAATATAATCAATGCCAAATTGGTCGAGCCGTTCGGCCACGCGCAGCTTGTCTTCCAGGGTGAACGAGACGTCTTCGGACTGGCAGCCGTCTCGCAGGGTGGTGTCATAAAGGGAAATTCGTTTCATGCCTTCCTCACTTTGGGGGCGTCACAAAGGCGTCGTGCAGCACGCGCACCGCGAGTTCCGTGTATTTGGCGTCGATCACCACGGAGATTTTAATTTCCGACGTGGAGATCATCAGGATGTTAATCCCCTCACGCGCCAACAGTTGGAACATCCGGGCCGCCACCCCAGCGTGGCTGCGCATGCCCAGACCCACAATCGACACCTTGGCGACATCGACATCGTGGGTCACTCCCTGTGCGCCCAGTTCGGGAAGCAGCGCCTTGACCGAGGCCAGCGCCTTGGCGGCGTCGCCCTTGGGCACGGTGAAGGTCAGGTCGGTGGACCCGTCCGCGCTGGCGTTCTGAATAATCATGTCCACGACGATGTTCGCCTCGGCGATGGGGCCAAACACCTTGGCCGCCAAGCCCGGTCGGTCGGGAACATGCAAAATGGTAATCTTCGCTTGATCGAGGTCGGAGGTGACCCCGGACACTGTCACTTCTTCCATGCTCGGCTCCTCATGTACTAACCAGGTTCCTTCTTCACGGGAAAAACTCGACCGCACATGCACGGGCACTTGATAGCGCTTGGCGAATTCGACGGAGCGAATTTGCAGCACCTTCGCGCCCAGGCTGGCGAGTTCGAGCATCTCATCATACGAAATGCGGCTGAGTTTGCGCGCGTTCGGACAGATGCGGGGGTCAGCGCTATAGACACCATCCACATCCGTATAAATCTCGCAGGCATCGGCCTTGAGAGCGGCGGCGATGGCCACGGCGGTGGTGTCGGACCCCCCGCGTCCCAGGGTGGTGATGTTGTCTTGCGCATCGACGCCCTGGAAGCCGGCGACAACCACGATATTGCCCTGCCGCAGGCCAGACAAAATTCGCTCGGCGTTAATGCGCTGAATTCGCGCCCGGCCAAAGGCGCTATCGGTCTCGATTTCAATCTGATGACCGAGCATCGAGAACGACGGATAGCCCATGGATTTGAGCGTCATGGCCAGCAGCGCCACGGTCACTTGCTCACCGGTTGATACCAGCACGTCGCTCTCGCGTTCATCGGGCCGGTCGGTCACCTGTTTCGCGAGCGCCAGGAGGCGGTTGGTCTCTCCGCTCATGGCCGAGACGACGACGGCGACTTGATGGCCAGCGTCGTGGGTTTCCGCCGCGCGTTTCGCGACTTCCCTAATCCGTTCGGGTGTGCCGACGGAGGTTCCACCATATTTCTGCACGACTAGCATACGAGTGTTTCTTTCTCCTCAATTATTGTGAAGCCCGCGCGTCCTTCGCTCTCTCGAAAAGGCGGACTTTCGAGAAAATGCCGCCGGAATCCCCCTCACCCTGTCCCTCTCCCATCCGGGAGAGGGAACCTGGAAGCGACATTGTCACTCTTCTCGAACTTCAGGATCAAAACTCGCTACGTTTCCTCCGACGACCGGCTGCTCATCAACGCGCGTAGTATATGTTCATACCGCTCTCCCCGAGCGGAGAAGGTGAGCACGCGCTCGTCGTCTCCCGCGCCAAACGCGATCGTCACCAGCATATACTCCGGCATCAGCTCACTGGGCAGGAAACGAAACCATTCAATCGCGCTGACTCCGGCCCCAAAGAGATACTCTTCCAAGCCAAGTTCTTCAATCGCCGCTCCTTCTAAGCGGTACAGATCAATATGATAGAGCGGCAGTCGGCCACCTGGATATTCAGCGATGAGTGTGAAGGTCGGACTGTGTACTTCGTCTGGCGCAATGCCCAACCCCGTCGCGAGGCCACGCACGAAACAGGTTTTTCCCGCGCCCAGATCGCCCACCAAGCCTACGATTGTCCTTGGCTGTAGGACGCGCGCGAGCCGCGCGCCATAGGCTTCGGTCTCTTCGGGGGACGTGGTGTGGAGTTGGAGGTGCATACGGTGAAGATTGCAAGAGGAATCTCCTTGATCCCCCTCACCACTACCCCTCTCCCATCCGGGAGCGGGAATTTTGCAGCTCGCGAATCCCCATCGGCAACTGGTCAATCAGGTCACGCGCCAGAATGCCAATCTGCCCTTTCTCTTGCGCGGCACGGTCCCCAACGTAACCATGCAAAAAAACGCCAAGACAACACGCATCGGTTGGTGCGTAGCCTTGCGCGAGCAGCCCACTGATGATGCCAGTGAGCACATCGCCCATCCCGCCACTCGCCATGCCCGAATTGCCGGTCGGATTGATCCACGCCTTGCCATCGGGAGCGGCGATCACCGTGCGCGCTCCTTTGAGCACCAGATAGCAGTGATGCTGCGTAGCAAAGGCGCGGGCGACTTCGAGCCGCCGCTCCTGCACTTCGGCATTACTGATTTTCACTAGCCGCGCCATTTCACCTGGATGAGGCGTGAGCACCACCGGGACTTTCGTTTCACGAAGCAGATTCGGATCCGTGGCCAGACAGTTGAGGCCGTCGGCATCAATGACCAACGGTTGCGTACTCTGCGTGAGCAAACACCGCAGCACGCCAATCGTATGCGTTGACACTCCGACCCCAGGACCAAACGCGATCGCACTTTTGCCGTGCATGGCTTCGGTCATGGCCTGGGCGTCAAACCTTAGACTGCCATCCGGTTGCTCTGGCAACGGCACGGTCATCGCCTCCATTAACGCGGTCGAGAACACCGTGTTTAACGAAGCCGGACCACCCAAAGTGACGAGTCCAGTTCCGATCCGTAGCGCGGCGCCACCACTCATCAGGGCCGCGCCACTTTTTCCGCGTGATCCGGCAACGACCAAGAGATGACCAAAGTCACCTTTATGGACATCGACATCTCGGCCACGGATGCGCGCGCCCATGTCCGCCTTGGTCAGCAAGGCTGTTTGTGGGGTGACGGCGGCCAGCGCTTCGGGCGCGATGCCAATCTCAACAACCTCCAGACGACCCACATGCGCGAGTCCCGGCGCGACGACGAGTCCGAGCTTCGGATAGCCGAACGTCGTGGTTAGTGCGGCCTTCACCGCCGAGCCGAGCACCACCCCCCGGTCCGCATCAAGCCCCGAAGGAATATCGACCGCCAGGACCGGCACGCCACTGGCGTTGATCATCGCGATCAGGTCGGCCATGAGGCCACGGACCGGCGCATTGAGGCCAGTGCCCAGCAAGGCATCGACGATGAGGCCACAGGAGTCGAGCTTGTGTTGGACGCGGTCGTAGAGAGTGGCGTCGGTGATTTCCGTCACCCGCCCGCGCTGTTGCACGAACATCGTGAGATTGCGCAACGCATCGCCAGTCACCTCCTCTTTCTTGGCCGCGAGCACGACTTCACAAGCGATGCCCTGCTTCTTCAGGAGACGAGCGATGACAAATCCATCCCCACCGTTGTTGCCTTTCCCGGCGAAGATGAGCACGGGCGCAGTGCGCACATGAGGAAAGGCGGCGAGCAGCACATCAGTCGCACCAGCCCCAGCTTGTTCCATCAGCACATGGCCCGGTGTTCCATGCTGGTCGATGGTGAGCTGTTCCAACTCACGCATCTCTTTGGCGGTCACGACATACATGGGAGACATCACATCCCTAAATGGTGACGGACCTGGTTCGCGACTTCCTCGGCACAGGCTTTCACTATCTTTTCATCTTCGCCTTCCACCATCACTCGGACCAGAGGCTCAGTGCCCGAATAGCGCACCAATAATCGTCCACGCTCTCCCAGTGTCGCTGTGACCTGTTCCATGGCCCGCGCCACTGGTCCAATCGTGGCGAGATCGCGCCGCTCCCGCACTTTCACATTGAGCAACACCTGCGGATAGCGCTGGAAGATGTTCTTCAACTCCGACAAGGGTCGTTGTCGCTGGAGCATGATTCCCAACAGCGTCAGGAATGTCACTAACCCATCACCAGTCGTATTCACATCGAGGAACACCACATGTCCAGAGGGTTCGCCACCAAGGTTGTACCCACCACGCAGCATTTCCTCGACCACATAGCGGTCTCCCACCGCGGTCCGCACTAACTTGGCCCCCATCTGTCGGAGAGCAACTTCCAACCCTAAATTGCTCATCACCGTCCCCACCAGCGTATCGTTGCGCAAAGCTCCAGTCCGTAACATCTCACCGGCGGCGATCCCCAGCACCGCGTCGCCATCGACCACCTCTCCCGTGTCGTCAACGAGAATGGCGCGGTCGGCATCGCCATCGAGGGCGACCCCGATCTGCGCCCCGGTTTCACGGACCATCCGCTGCACGTGGTGAGGATGTAACGCCCCGCAGTCCTTATTGATATTCTCCCCATCGGGGTCCACCCCAAGGGCGATCACCTCGGCCCCAAGTTCTTCGAGGACTTCAGGAGCGAGTTTGTACGCGGCCCCATGACCACAATCCACCACCACTTTGACACCATCAAGAGTCAAATGGCGCGGAAACGCATTTTTGACGAAGACATTATACCGGCCAATGGCATCCTCAACCCGAAAGGCTTTGCCGATCGCGGTCGCGGTCGGTCGCAAATGGTCAATGTGTTGATCCACGACCAACGCTTCAATTTCATCTTCCTGCTCATCGGGCAGCTTGAATCCCTCTCGAGAAAAAATTTTGATCCCATTGTCCTGAAACGGGTTGTGCGAGGCGGAAATGACCACGCCCGCATCCGCGCGTAAACTGCGCGTCAAGAACGCGATCCCTGGCGTGGGGACTGGTCCCACCAACAAGACATCGACTCCCATGGAGCAGATCCCGGACGCGAGCGCGGTCTCCAGTAAATACCCGGAGAGTCGCGTGTCTTTGCCAATGAGAATTTTATGTCGTCCGGGCCGGTGACGGAACGTATGCGCAAGCGCGCGTCCAACGCGCAAGATGGTCTCCGAGGTCATGGGTTCCACATTAGCGATCCCCCGGATGCCATCGGTGCCAAACAAGCGCTGACTCGGTTCTCCACTCTTCGTGGTTGAGCTATTGCCATTTGCCATCTATCTTCTCTCCTCCCTCTTGCGGGTAGTCGTCGGTTTTGTCGGGCGAGGTTTTTTCCGCCCATCATCGGCGAATCGCAGGATTGCCTCCACCGGCTCCTGCGAGACTAATTCGAGTCCTGGCGGGAGCACAATAGCAACAGGGACAGTCACCATACCAGTTTTTTGCCCCAGGGCATCGACAAACGCGTCAATCGCCGGAGCAGGCTCTCCATTAAGGAGGCGTTGCGGCCCACGCACTTTGACCTGCGCGTACCCTGGGATCAGCGTCGTGCCTTCCTCCGCGTTGCGAATACCTATTTTCACCTGGCGAAACTCACGCGTCGTGACGATCTCTTGCACGCCAATCTTCACCAGGACTTTCTCGACGTTATAGGAGACGGTTTCGTCCTCTGGACCACGCAGGTTCACCGTGTGCGTCGCGGATTGCGTGAGCGTGGTCAGATCGAACGAGTCGGTCTGAATCGCGCGAATTTTTTCCACGACGGAGGACGGGCCACTGACCTCCACTTTATCGGGAAGGAGTTCCGTGGTCGTCAGTGTATAACCGCGCGGCAGCGTGCCCACCGTCTCGAAGCGCACCGGCACTATCCGTTTGATGACCCGCGCGATGTCGAGATTGACTTGCGCGGGGCTAATCCGCACGACCCGCACGCCACGCGGCAGATTCAAGGAATCCGCGTTGATACGGAACGAGGACAGACCGGGCCGGACATCGTTCAGGTCCAAGCGAATGCGCTTCGATTTAACCCCTTCCAGTAACGAGCGAGGCCCCCGTAGCCGGAGATCGATATAGTCGTCGCGTGATCCAGTGATGATGAATTGCTCCGGGAGGTTATAGAACTCCACGGGCACCAGCAACGTTTTCTCCGTGTCGCGTTCGCCATAATTGACAAAAATCCATAAGCCCACCGCGAACGCCAAGGAAAACAGCTTCAGTTTGCGGTTGCGCCGGAACGGCACCAGGAGTTGTGTGCTATCCCACGTCATGAGCGAAGAGCGGTTGGAGTGCGTCACGCACCGCGTCGGCATCAAGAACACGAGTCATCCGTCCCTCACGCACCAGGGAAATAGTCCCTTCCTCTTCGGAGACGACCACGACGATCGCGTCCGTTTCTTCGGTGAGGCCCATCGCCGCCCGATGTCGCGTGCCGAAATGCTGACGCACGTTAGAGTTCGAGGTCAGAGGAAGAATACAGCCAGCGGCCACAATCTGTCCTTGTTGAATGATCAGCGCGCCATCATGCAACGGCGCACCCGGCAGAAAAATACTCTCAATCAATTCCTTACGCACCTCGGCGTGCAAGGGAATCCCCGTGCGAATATACTCATTGAGCCCAACTTCTCGTGCCACCACGATGAGCGCCCCCACCCGTTTGCCAGCCAGACGAATGACTGCCTTGGTTAATTCCTCCACCAGGGGACCAGACGCCGTGCGTTCCTTGACGCCCAAAAACGATCCACGCCCCACTTCGGTCAAGGCGCGGCGAATATCATTCTGGAACAAGACCACAATCACCAGGAGGATCGAGCTGAGGAAATTATCCAGTACCCAATTGAGCGTATAGAGCTCAAAGACTTGCGAAAATAGATAGGTGGCGAAGAGGACGACCAGCCCCCCCAACATCTGCACGGCGCGGGTACCACGGATG
>JABFSC010000023.1 GCA_013140885.1 Deltaproteobacteria bacterium
GGCGGCGCTGCACGGCGCGCTGGACACGGGACAACTGACGCTGCCCGCAGGCGTGAGCGCGGCGCAACTGCGGATGTTGTTGAATCGCCTGGGGCGCACGAAGTGGCACGTGCAGATCATGACGCGCTATGCGCATGGGCAGGGCGTGGCGACGTACTTGGCGCGCTATCTGCGGGGCGGGCCGCTCAAGCCGGGGCGGATCCTGAGCTGGGATGAGGAGACGGTGACCTTCCGGTACGCCGACAATCAGGACCTGGATGCGCAGGGGCGGGGGACGAGCAAAGTGTTGATGCTCAGCGTGACGGACTTCTTGCAGCGGTGGTTGCTGCACGTGCCGCCGCCAGGGTTTCCGGTGGTGCGCAGTTATGGGCTGTATGCCGCAGGCAAGCGAGCGGTGTTGGCGCAGTGTCGACAAGCCCTGGGCCAGGCGCCGGTCGCGGTCCCCGCGCCGCTGGACTGGCAGACGTATTGCGCGCGGCAGGGGCCGCAGCATCCAGAGTGTTGTCCGGTGTGTGGACAGCGATTGATCCGGATGGCCCCGGTAGCGCCCCAACGCAACCACCCCTTCGGGCTGCCCTCGCCGCCGGAGACCCTGCCCGGCGCGAGGCCGGGGTGGCCGGAGGCGGCATGAGCCGGAGGGAGGGGCGAGACTGGGTGCTGGCAGAGAGGCCCCCTTGTCCAGAGCGTGGGCACGCGGTGCACATCGCGGGGTCCGGCGGCCTCCTCTCGTGCCGCGCTCCCGCGTGGAGGCCCGGAGAAGCATTGGAGGGGCTGCGGGAACAGCACGGAGCGGCGCCCCGGCTCTTCGCGACGACCGGTCAGCCCGCTTGAATCTCCATAGCCGGGGGGCGGAGCTGGCAGCGTCGTCCAACTAACGGATGCAGCGGACCAACGGCCGTTGCTGCCTCTGCGAGCGCTGCGACTCTTCTTGCCGTGTGGGAAGCGCCGGAGTATTGTGGCTTCGTTGCCGTTGGCCGCTGATCCTAAGACGTTCGGCTGCAAAACTCAACAGGGAGGGCACCACACCAAAGCTGAGATACCATGTGGCAAACAGGCGTAAAACGAGGGAAGACCATATATGCATCAACCTGTATAAGGAGGTAGGACATGTCTAAGCATTGCCGGTGGCTTTTCCGCGGCACCATAGTCACGGTCGTCGTTTTCGTCGCTTGCCTGGGCCTAGGCGCGGGCAGATCCTCGGCCGGACCAAAGACAGCCCCACACTGTATCACCCCAACGGGGGTCGACCTCAACGAGCGCTACGGGGTGTCCGAAACAATTATTGCTCCGTTCTGTGCCAACCTTAACTCGGGTCGGCCCTGGACGGTGTCCAACGGCTGGTTCATGAGCCCTACCTTCACGGCTATGCCCGCTGGCTTCGAGCCTGCGGGGGAGACGCCGATCGAGGACTTCATCGCGAAGCTCATCGGGGTGAAATACGTGGTTGATCCCGGTACGACTAAGGAGAAGACCTATATGTTCGGGAACGACGACGACCTTGGCATCTTCGATGACGGGGTAACGGTTGTCGCGAATCTGGTCAGCCTTGGCACGTTGAAGCCTCTGAGCGTCGGTGACCACGTAGTCGACTCGTATCTGTTGCTTAGTGCGATGCACTGCGATGGGTTCGGCGACGTAGTCGCAGATAACTGCCTGCCCGCCGGTGAAACCTTGTTCTCGATCGTGGGGTTCACGGTCACGCCAGGGCATAACTGAGTCAATCCCCTCCCGGTCGAGGCGAGGTGGTCAGGTGCGGCTGCCCACGCCGCCGCGTCAGAGCTGCTCTGAGGGCAGCTTGGTCGTCCATCTCTAGGCGCGATTCCCAGGTGGCCGTGCCTAGAGCGCCGCAGCTTTTAGGGCAGAGGAGAAGATGTCAGGAATCGTTCCTACGGGTCCCCAGACGCCGATACGGGGCCGAACCAACCGCGCCACCGCATCACGGCCCTGTGGCGTGAGGGAATGAATCTGAGAGGCCGCGTGTGGGCCGCTCGCGGTGCGCGGGGGCGTTCGGCGTTTGACTTTCCATTGCGTCATTGAAGGAGGTGCTGATATGAAAACTATTGAGGCTCGTGTAATACCCATGTGTTTTGTGCTCTTGCTGGCACATTCTGTTTCGGCAATCGCCATAGTCGGAGGCAATGAGGTAAGTGAACTGGAACAAAACCGACGAGGGCTTGTTAATGTCGGGGGTGGATGTTCGGGCGTCCTCATTTCGGAGGACTGGGTTCTGACAGCAGGGCATTGTGTTCCTAATACCCGCCCTGCGCCAGCAGTCGCCGTTGGGGCCACTTGGAGTGGTGGCGTTTCGGCAAACAGCGATGCCATCTATCAATTTGCCAATGCAGATGACCTTAATAACCCAGGACCAGACACAGCCTTGATTCACCTGTCAACCAACTTTCCGGGTATCAGCCCCGGATATCGCCTACAACTCTACCAGGGAAGTCTCGACTCGCTTCGTGGGCAGACTATTGCTAAATACGGTCGAGGATTGTCTTCGCTAGCAGAGCAAAACCCCGCGACTGGCGGAACGGTTACTCCCGAAGGCTTTGGCATTTATCGGGCCGCCGATCTCAAGGTTGATCAAGTAGGAGGATACAAGATTACCTATCTTCCAAATGATTCCGGTCAAGCGATTCAGCCCGGTGACAGTGGAGGTCCAGGTTTCATCTGGGATCAGGGAGTGGCATTGCTGGTCGGTATAACCAGTACGGCAGCGTGGGATTGTTTCGATCGCTCTGGTATGACAACAGCGGAGATAGACACGAATTGCAGAAACTCAACTTTTCGACAGAACCTGTCCCACGATATTGCTATCCCGACAGTAAAGGCAGCCTTGGAGTCTGTTCTGAAAACCAAGTGGCACCCAAATGTTACTTCGGAGCCAGTCTGGATTTTTCGCCCTGAAGTCGAAATAACACAGTGGCCCTTTGGCGATGTAAATACCGTGCCGTGGCTCAAGCAGCCCGAGTCGGAGCCAAACTTTGTTACAACCGCGGATTTGTGGCTGGACACTTTGACGGCCATCAAGACGTCGCCAAGGGAGAGTTCGGAATCCAGTGCTCAGGTCAGGGTGCGATGTGGCGCGACGTAACAGCGGCAGATATCGCCGCGACACTATGGGGATTTACGGACATAAATCAAGTGAATTGGGCTCAAGCAAATCGCGCAGCTGAAAGACTCTGTGCCACCGCCACTCCAGGTTTCGCTGGCGGTCACTTTAATGGCCAGATGAGAGATGGCCGCTTCGGGCTCTTCTGCTACCGAGATGGGGCTCACTGGTTCGACGCAACTGATGCCGAGCTCGCGGCAACCGGCTTCGGCTTTCCGACTCCTAGATTTGACGATGTCTTGTGGGCGCAGGCGGCACGAGCTGCGGTAGGTTTCTGTAGAGGTAAAGGATTTTCGGGCGGTTTTATGAATGGCCATCAAGTTCCTGGTAAATATGGAGTTGTATGCCAAAAGTAGGGGTAGTTGGCTCAGCGCCTGACGCCGGCGTTAGGCTCGACCCCAAAAGAAGACTACGGGGAATTCTTGATAGGCCGCAGAGAAGCAGAGGAAGACAAAGCTCCGCCAGGGACCCCCGCAACGACAACAACTACTACCCCTGATCTCCCCAACCACAAAGAGTGAGGGGACGGAGCGGGAACTGGAGAATCGTGAGTATGAACGCAACAGCCGTCTTCACTTCCGAGCAACTTTGGATGCCTGGTTTCGTCGCCAATCCGTATCCCACCTATCATCACCTGCGTGACCAATCCCCGCTGAACTATATGCTGCTGCCAGCCGGTGCCGTCTCTGGCGTTAAAGAGCCCCTGCGAGGGTGGGCGTTGATGAAACACAACGACGTGTACAACGCGCTCCGCGACCATGAGACATTTGTGTCGGGGCGGAATCCCCTTGTGGGCAAGGTACTTCCGAAACTTGCGCTGCTCCACGACGACCCCCCACGACATACCCAATTTCGCCGCCTGGTGAATAAGACCTTCACCCTCAAACGCATTGAGGCGCTGACACCGTGGATCACCAGCGTCGCCAACGAGCTGCTCGACGGGATGGGTACGACAGAAACAGATGTGGTGCAGTCCTACACCATCCCCTTGCCTGTGAAAGTGATCGCCCGGTTACTGGGGGTTCCCGGTGAGGAGTATCTCACCTTCAAACGCTGGAGTGAGGCGTTAATGGCTACGACTTCCATGCCACCGGAAGAACGCGCGCAGAGCAACCACGAGATGCTGGGCTACTTTGGTCGGATGGCTAGAGACCGACGCACCCACGGAGCCGAAGATCTCATCACCGCGCTAGTGGAAGCTGAAGTGGAAGGTGAGTCGCTCGCGGAGCAGGACATCTTAGGCTTCTGCGTCCTCTTGCTTATTGCCGGCAATGAGACCACCACAAATCTTTTGGGGAACCTCTTAAACATCCTCGTGGACCGACCCGCATTGTGGCAGCAGTTACGCGAGGAGCGCAGTTTGGTCGAGACGGTCATTGAAGAAACGCTCCGGTACGAGAGCCCCGTACAGCGACTGATGCGCCAAACGACCCGCAAGGTGGAAGTTTCTGGTGTACAGATCCCGGAGGGGGCGAGCGTATCAATTTTTTATGGAGCTGCGAACCGAGACCCGAGTGCGTTTCCTAATCCCGATGAATTCCGGCTGGATCGCGACCTGCGTAATCACGTGGCCTTTGGGGCGGGCATTCACTACTGTCTGGGGGCACCGCTGGCGCGCGCCGAGGCGACTATCACCCTGAACACCTTCCTAGATCGCTTCCCAAGGTTCACCCGAGGGAGTACCCCTGCGGTGCGACAAACGGCAGGGTTTATCCTGTATGGCTTCCAGCAGTTACCGCTGGTATTGGCTCCCGCATGACCGCAGAAGGGAACTCGTTGAAGCTCCGTTGTCTAATCGGGTAGCCAGGGAGGTTGCCCTCCCCAGCCCCCACACCACCTAGCATGCGGGTCCGCACTAGGCGGTTCAGGTCGGATAGTGAAGTGCGATCCAGAGGGCGCGAATGGAGACGAGTCCGAGGGACTCCGCGAGCCACTGGTTGGTCATGCCGGTCTGCGTCGCCAGAGTCCGGGACAGATGCCACGGGCCTTTGCGACTCAGTGCCGTGAGGATCGCCGTTTTCTTGGCGGTCCCCAGTTTCAATAGCTCCCGGACCTTGGTGCGTACGTAGCGCCACTGCTTCCAGAAGCACATGCGCAGGCGTTGCCGCAGCCAGGCATCGAGTTCGGGCAGTGGCCGGTAGTACTCGGAGAGCCCGAAATACTGGATCCAGCCGCGGATATACTCGTTGAGTTTCCGAATACGATAGGCCATCGACACCCCCCAGCTTCGTCCCGTGAGCTCGCGCAAGCGGTGACGGAAGTCCTGGAAGGCCTCGTGCGACCAGTAGATGGCTTTATTCCAACAAAGGTACGCAGACTCTCATAGATTTTTGCAACTGCCCATTATCAAAGAAGTTTTTGATTTTCTAGAAATAATCACAGTCGGTGTTATTCTGCCTTCGCTTATGGCGGGCGAAATTGCGAAGACCTTGAGAGCGTGTTGCCCTTATCACGAAAACGACCGTTTCTTGGAGTGGAGTCCTTCCACGATAAGCACTGATAACTCAATAATTTTTTTACCATTTTTGGCCTAATAACGCGGTTTTCTTCGAAAACACGGCGAGGCAGAGGCAAGACCATCTTTTTGGCCGCAGAATTCGCAAATCGGAAACAGGAAACTCTGTGAGAGTTTCCGTACCTATGTTGGAGCGCCGAGCGAAGCTCGGCTAGGTCAGCCGGGGGCAGAACCCGGCCTCGGAAGCCTTGGCAAGGCACTGAGTACCGAGTGTTGCGTTGGCGAAGGTAACGACGTCGACGAAGCGTACACAGGGAGGTGATGGGC
>JABFSC010000752.1 GCA_013140885.1 Deltaproteobacteria bacterium
TGGCGGGCATCGCCGACATCGTGCGAGAAGTCCCAGGCCGGGTGCCGTATCTAGAGGCGTTGACGATTCTCTTGCGCGCGGATGTCATCCTGATGCTGGGGTCCGATGAAGCGCACTACACGGCGTCCAAGCTCTATCCCGCGTTGCTGGCCGAACGCCCACTATTGGGCATTTTTCACGAGGGCAGCAGTGTCTGCGAGGTGATGCGGGAAGTTGGGAGCGGGAAGCTCGTGACCTTCAATGACGCGGAGCCGGTGGACACTAAAATCGCGGAAATCACGACCATGCTCACCACCTTGCTCTTACATCCCGACGCCGTCGGTCCGGTTGCTCAGGCGCGGGTTGCGCCGTATCTTGGTCCGGCCATCGCGAAACGGTTCGCGGATATTTTCAATCGTGTTGTGGAACAGCGGTGTGGATATCCGACGATTTGAGAGCAGCATGACACCACCCCGATTGCGCGTGGGCCTCCTCGCCACGCACCCGATCCAATACTACGTCCCCTGGTATCGCTTGCTGGCCCAGCAAGTGGACCTGGAGGTCTGCTATTGCCAACAACTCACGCCGCGGGCACAGGCGGTGGATTTCGGTGGGGCCTTTGCGTGGGATGTCCCGTTACTGGAGGGCTACCACCATCGCTTTTTGGTCAACCGCGCGCGACAGCCGAATGTCTCGGCGTTCTTTGGCTGTGATACGCCAGAGATTGGGCGGCTCATTGCTCAGGAAAAATTCGACGCGTTTATTGTGCACGGCTGGGCACTCAAGAGTTTTTGGCAAGCGATCCTGGCGTGTTGGCATACACGGACGCCGGTGCTGGTGCGCGGGGATTCCCAGTTGCCAGCCAAGCGCGGCGGAGGACTGCGCGCCCTCAAGTTTCCGCTCTATCGCTGGTTCATTCCGCGGTTTGATGGCTACCTTGTGGTGGGGGAGCGCGCGGGGGAGTATTTGCGCTATTACGGCGCGCGCTCCGAGCGCATGTTCTTTTCCCCCCATGCGGTCGATAACGAGTTCTTCGCGCGGCGCGCGGCGGTTGCCCGCTCCACGCGCGAGGAGCGACGGCGGTCGTGGGGACTGCCAAGCGACGCGGTGGTGTATCTCTTCGCCGGAAAGTGTGTCGCGCGCAAACATCTTGAGGATTTCGTGCGGGCCATCGCGACCGCCTCGCGTGGGCAGTCGCGTGTGTGGGGACTCGTGGTCGGGGATGGTCCGCTCCGCGCTCCCTTGGAAGCGCAGGCGCGGCGGCAGGGGTGGCCCTTGCGGTTCGTCGGATTTCTCAACCAGACGGAAATACCCACCGCGTATGCCGTGAGTGATGCCCTGGTGTTGCCCTCGGATGCGACGGAGACGTGGGGACTGGTGGTCAATGAAGCGATGGCGAGTGGGCTGCCAGCCTTTGTCAGCGACCAGGTTGGTTGTGCGCCAGATTTGATCCTGCCCGAGCAAACGGGCCATGTCTTTCCCTGTGGGCAGGTGGACTCGTTGGCGGAGTTGATGCTCCGGCATGCGGACCTTCCCACCTCGCTTGCGACTCTTGGCGCGCATGCGCGTCTTCATATTCAACGCTACTCCTTGGCGCAGGCCGTGGAGGGCACGCTCGCGGCTTTCCATGCGGTCGGTACTGGGCGCGCTGCTCCGCATGACTGGCGACCCACAACGACAGTCTCGGAAGAGAGAAGGTTGCATGGCTGAACTGCTCTCATTGTTCTATGTCCTCGTCTGTGGGTTGTGGTTTTTTGCGGTCCAGCGCGAAGGGACGATTGGTATTGGGGCCCGCTACCTCTTGGTCGTCCATTTCGCGTCGCAATTTTTAGTGGGCCCGCTGGTCTACTGGATTTCGGGTGAACTCCCGATCGGGATTGAGGAGGGGGCCTACGACAAGTCGCTGTGGATTGTGCTGATGAGCTTTTTGGCCTTTACCGCGGGAGGATATGTCGTTGCGCCGTGGTGGGTACGACGCCAAAGGTTCCGTCAGCAGCCTCCTCTTCTCTTTTTGCAAACTTTGGACATGCAGCGTCAATGGCAAGGGGCGAAGTTCGTGCTGGGAATCGGTTTCCTGGCCTTAGTACTGAGTCCGATTGTCGGTGCGATCCCGACCGTGCGCGCGGTCTGGTCGCAAACGACGGTCTTAATGCAAACCGGCGCCATCCTGCTGTGTCTCAATGGTCTCCACACGAGGCGCGGGTCGCAGGTGGCCATCGGGGTGATGAGTGCGTTGGGAACGGGCCTGTTTTCTAGTGTCTCATTCGGCTTTTTTGGCTCGACGTTGTTGACGTTCCTCTATGGCATCAGCTTGATTTTATTGTGGCGGAAGACGCAGGTCGCGAATTGGCTGATCCTGGGGTGTGTCTGCGTACTTGGTCTGATTCCCTACAATATGTGGCTCTCCGGGCGTGATGCGATCCGCTCTGGTCTGAGAGAGGGGGCCTCCTTGAGTGAACGAGTTGGGGCGTTTTGGGAGACGACCCACGTGCCGGGGATAGCGGATTTGACTCCTTCCGCGCAGTCCGGTCGTATTGCCGAGCGGTTAGACCAGTCCACGATCTTGGTCGCGGCGATGTCCTATACGCCGGAGATCGAGCCGTATGCCTACGGGGAAACGATCTGGCGTCCCATGCTGATTGCGATTGTCCCTCGTGCGTTGTGGCCCGACAAACCACTGTCTTCCGGGGGCAATGAATTCGTGAGCCGTTTTACGGGCCTGCGCTTCGGAAGTGAGACGAGTGTCGGTCTCCACCCCTTGTTTGAGTTCTACGTCAATTTTGGTCCAGTCGGGGCGGTGGTGGGCCTCTTGCTGCTGGGCGTTGTCGCCGGCGTGCTTGATGGGTTGTATTTTCTGTATGCGCCGGCAAATTTCTTTGTCCAAGTGCTGGTCCTGCAGATACTCTGGGCGTTGATAGGAAGTGGGACAATGGCGGAGCTGACCATGACGGTGCCGGCAACGATCGTTGTGGCTATCGGCGTCGTACGAGTCGTCCATAAATATGCGACCCCAGCTCGTATGCCGACAGGGGTGGGGAATCTTGCCACGGTGAAGTCCCTACCATGAGGAGCCCGACGCCACGGTTTTCCATCCTGTTGCCGGTGTTTAATGGCGAGCGTTATGTGCGCGAGTCGATCGACTCGGTCCTGGCGCAGACGCATACGGACTTCGAGTTGCTGATCTGGGATGATGGTTCGACGGATACTAGCCGCGCGATTCTCGCCACCTATCGCGACTCACGGATTCGCCAATTCACCAATGCCCACAATATCGGGTTGTTTCGGACCTTAAACGCGGCGATTGGGAAAGCTCGGGGCGAATTGGTGCGCTTATGGGCGCAGGATGACCGGATGAAACCGGACTGTTTGGCCGTGGAGCACGAATTTTGGGAACAACACCCGCAAATCGATATGAGCTACTGTCAGCGGGATATTATTGACGCGGACAGCACCCTTGTGAGGTCCGCGCCTTACGATGGAACCCCGGAGATATTGACTCCGGATCTCGTGGCGCAGATTTCCTTTTACCACGGCTCAATGCCCAGCAATATCTCGACTGTGGTGCTGCGGCGCAGCGTGTTCTTGCGGATTGGATTGTTTCGCGAAGACCTGTGGGTCGCGGCGGATTTCGAGTTCTGGGTGCGCCTGTCCGAACAGCGCCTTACTGGGTTTATTCGGCGTGCCCTCCTCGACCTTCGTGCCCACCAGGGGCAATTTAGCCGACAGCGGGAAGTGGGAGTGATTTTTATCCGTGAGACCCGGCCGATTTTTACCCAGTTGTTGGCGCGCTTTCCTGAGGAACTTCGTCCGTATGCGCGACAGTACGCCCGTTGGCACCAGCATGTGCTCCATCTCCATCATGGTCTTCGCGCGCTGTTCTCAGGCCAGCTCGCCATCGCATATGACACCTTTCGGGAAACGCGGAAGGATGACAACCTGGCGGTTCTCCTGTGCCTGTGGCTGTTGACTGGCAATGGTCGCTGGTTCAAGAAGCCGCCGCGATTTCATTTGCCCACGCCCACGTGCGTACAAGAACTTTCTGACGCCCATGACGCAACGAGATAGCGAATTTATCGACCTTCTTCTCCAAAGGCGGTTGATTGTCTCTCCGTGCCTTGAGCTTGGCGTGGGGTACGAAGGGGAGACCAACCGGGGGCGTGTTGAGCGCGCGGGGATTGCCTATTTCGGCACGGATATGCAAGCGGGACCCCAGGTGGATTTTGTCGTGGACTTTGAGTCACCGCTCGATACGCTTCATGCGCTGGTGGGGGCCGTTGCTCCCTTCGGTTCCATTCTCGTGCTCAATGTCCTTGAGCATACCTTTGATCCCATTCGCGTGCTGAATAATGCGATCGCGTTGCTTCGTCCTGAAGGGACCTGCGTGATCATCACGCCGACTGTGTGGCCATTACATGGGCATCCCCGGGATTATTGGCGCATCAACCCGGATTTCTACGTCGAGTACTGTCGGCGTCACGCTCTCATCTTGCGGGAAGAAACCTTTCTCTACCTTGGACGGCATGCCGTGGCCGAGAATGGACGGCAGCCCGGACACTACGAGTTACCCGCGCCTTCGCCCTCGCATGGGTGGAATGTGTACTCGCGGTTGATCCATAAAATGTTCAACACCTCTGGAAGAGGGATGTTATTTCCTTCCCACGTCGCCACTGGGGTGGTGATCCAAAAGCCGTAGAGGAGCCCAGTTCATGCTAGGCATCTTTCCCGCATTCACAACGCAGACCGGCGGCATCCAGGCCAGTGGCAAGATCGCCTGGGCCGGAATTGTCGAGCGAATGGCTCCGCCCGCGCACTCGCCTATCCTGTTCCTTTATGGCGAAAGCGGTGTCGAGTCCCTGTATCCTGGGCGAGTCGTTGCCGCGCGGACGAAGGGGGCGGCGATTCTTGCCGCGTTGCGATTGCGCGCCCAACCTTCCCGCGTGCTTCTCTGGCATATCTCACTGCTGCAATTGCTCCCCTTTCTTCGCGTCCGCCGCGCGAAAACCGTGCTGGTCTTGCATGGCGTTGAAGTGTGGAAACGGCAGAACTGGCTCATGCAACGGTTGCTTCGCCGCGTGGACCTCTTCAACAGTGATAGCCAATACACGTGGGAGCGGTTCTCTTCATCGAATCCCGCGTATGCCACCGCCGCGCATCGTATTCTCTATCTTGGTCTTGGGGAGCCCGTGGCCGAGGCTCCACCAAAGCCCGCGGGTCCACCAATGGCCTTGATGCTGAGTCGTTTAGCGCGTGGTGAGGACTACAAAGGCCATCGCGAAATGATCGCCGCTTGGCCGCTGGTGCGCGAACGGCTTCGCAATGCCGAGTTGTGGATCGCTGGTGACGGGGATTTGCGGCCTGAACTGGAGTCCTTGGTCCAGGCACATGGGCTCACAGGGTGTATCCATTTCACCGGCTACATTTCCGAAGAGGAGAAACAACAGTTGTTGGCGCGCTGTTCCTGCTTCGCGTTGCCGAGTCAAGGTGAAGGTTTTGGGCTTGTCTATTTGGAAGCGATGCGGATTGGGCGGCCTTGTTTGGTGAGTACACTAGATGCTGGACGTGAAGTCGTTAATCCACCGGAAGCGGGCTTGAGTGCCGACCCGCGCGATCTCCGTGCCTTGGCTGATGCGACGTGTCGGTTGCTAACCCCTGGGCAAGAGTGGGACGAGTGGTCTCTGCGCGCGCGTCTGCGGTATGAACAGCACTTCACAGCGGCGCATTTTCAGCGGCGGCTGATCGAGGCGCTGAGTTAGGTGAAGGACCGGGGAAAAGGCAAAAGGCAAAAGTCAAAGTGCAAAAGTCAAAAGTGAAAAAAGGAAATCTGGAACTTGGAACTCCGGATGGTTGCCGACTCCGAACTGCGTCGACTCCGAACTCTGGTTTCCTGTCCCCCGACCCCTGTCCCC
>JABFSC010000773.1 GCA_013140885.1 Deltaproteobacteria bacterium
CTCCGGCATCGCGTAGTGGTCGATGCTGTTCAATGTTCCTTTGATGACGGCTAACAGACAGTGCAGAATCAGCATCGGCAGCATGAAGCGGAAGAGGAATACCGCGAGATCGTGGTCAGCCCCCGTGAGTCCTGGAGCCGCGACCGTCATAATCCACGGCGCGGTCACATAGCACAGGCTCGCCAGGGTTAGTGCCAGGACTAATGCCCCGTTCATCGTGACGCTAAAGACCGTGCTGAGTTCCTCACGCTGGTGGCGGTAGCGAGTAATGATCGGTACGAAGAAATTACTCAGCACGCCACTGAAGAACAGGGTCTGAATCAGTTCCGGAACGTTATAGGCGATAATGAACACATCGGTGAGCCGCGACGCGCCGAACAGCGCGGCTTGCACGGCCTCACGCAGAAAGCCGAGCGGGCGGCTTATCAGTGTGGCGATCAGAATCGGCAGCCCTTTGCGGGCGAGGCGCGCACGAGACGAGGACACGTCCGGTGGACTTGCAGGACCAGTGGCGGGAGAAGAAGCGGACACGCGCGGTACTCTAACTGGCGCGTGAAGAAAAATCAAAAGGCAAAAGGCAAAAATCAAGCTGATTTAACCTCAGTCCTGAGTTGGCCAAAACATTGGGTTTTTGAGCAGCCTGAATTGACCCAAATGCTCTAAGTCCTTGAAAAGTCAGAAGTCGTAATTTTCAACTCAGTACTGGGGTTGATTTAGTCTGTCACCGGCAAAATCACGCGAAAGCACGAGCCACTGCCAAGCTGACTCTCGACCTCGACCCGCCCCCCGTGGGCTTCGACCATCGTCTTGACGATGAAGAGTCCGAGACCGGTCCCTTCTTGGTTCCGTGAAGCGTTCGTCCGGCGATACTTCTGGAACAACAACGGAATATCGTCAGGAGCAATGCCAGGCCCCGTGTCTCTCACCTCAACGACCACTCCTTGTTGCTCGAGGGAGGAAGACTCCGTCGTCACACCCGTAGTGGTGCCGTTATGGCCATTCTCGTTTTGCCATTGTCGGGCGGTGACCGTGATCCGCCCGGTTTCGGGGGTGACCTTCAAGGCGTTGCGCACGAGGTTCGTGAAAACCCGTTCCAAGGCCATGCGGTCAGCTTTCAAGGCGGGGAGGTTCTCCCCTAACTCCAAGGTCAGCGTCAGGTGATGCCGCTGTGCGATCCCCATGTATTGTTCGACGATCCCTTTGAGGAAGGAGGACAAGGGCAGGGTCGATTTCTGGAGGGTCAGTTGGCCGGCTTCGGCGCGCGCGAGGTCAAGGTAATTGGCGATGAGCGAATTGATCGTCAACGCATTGTCGCGGATGCGCACGAGAAAATCCCGTTCCGGGGTGGCGCTGTTCGTTGGGAAGAGCTGATGTAACAAATCGACATAGCCAAGAATGGCCGTGAGGGGATTTTTGATGTCATGGGCCAACATCGCCAGGAAATCGTCGCGCTGTTTGTCCAAGGCTTTCTTGGCGGAGATGTCGCGGTAGGCGCCTTGAAAGCCAATCGGGATTCCATTGCGATCACGAATGGCGCGGGTCCGGGCTTCGACGGGGATGAGACGTCCGTCTTTATGAATCAGCTCGGCCTCGAATGTGGTGGACTTCGGTTTGTCGCCAGCCAGGAATCGCCGGGTCCGATCTTCGGCCAATGCGATAGAAGCAGGAGTGGCGACTTTACTCGCATGATGACCAACGACTTCGTCGCGGGACCATCCTAACATCCGCTCCGCGCCACCATTAAAACTGGTCACTGTCGCATCAAGGGTAAATGAGGCAATGGCATCACTGGCATTGTCAAAGAGGTTGCGGTAGCGCTGTTCACTCTCACGTAAGGCGTCTTCCGCGCGCTTCCGTTCCGTGATGTCCGTCAAGACACCACGAAGTCCAACAACCTCGCCATTTTGCACGATCAGGCGACTCGCGCTGCGCACCCAAATATAATCTCCCGCCTTGCGCAGAACGCGAAATTCACTAGGAGTGATATTGCCCGCCAACGTCTGTTGAAAGCTCTCCAACAGGGCGGGGAGATCTTCGGGATGAATGAATTCAGCAAACGGACGCCCGGTGATCTCTTCGGATGTGAAGCCACCGAGGTGTTTGACGACGGGACTCATGTAGGTGAGCGTCCCCGCCGTATCCAGGGTATAAATGATGTCACTGATGTTCTCGACGAGGTCGCGATATTTCTCTTCGGATTCGCGCAGGGCGGCTTCGATCCGCTTTTGCTCGGAAATGTCCCGGGCGATAGTCGAGAAAAATTTCACGACGCCATCTGTTCCCTTATGCCCAAGGATCACTTGAGATAGCGGTATTTCACGGCCCTCGCGGGACAGCGTGGCTAATTCCCCACTCCACACCCCTTCTCTCAGGAGCGTTGGCAGAATGTCGCGAAAACGATGGCGCACCCACTCCGGCTGGTAGGGATAGCCGTTCCTGATACTCGCCACTGGTTCGTCTTCGCCAACCCCGATAATCCGCCGACCCGCGCGGTTCAGGTACAGGATGTCGCCATTGAGGGCGGTAATCGCCACCAGGTCCGGGGTCGCTTCCAGGATCGTCGTCAACCGCGCTTGTTCTTCCTCGGCTTGTTTACGGTCGGTGATGTCGCGGGAGATGCCCATCACCCCTGCGGGGTTGCCGTCGGCGTCACGGACGAGCGCCGCTTCGAGATAGACATCGAACAACTCGCCATTTTTCCGTTTGTTTCTGACTTCCCCGATATAGCGGCCCGTCGCGGCGATCTGGACATTGAGTTCGCTGCCGAGGCTCCCCTCGTCGTACAACATATCCACGGGTTGTCCGACGACTTCCGCTCTGGTGTAGCCGAACACCTTTTCCGCGGCCGGGTTGAACTCGGTGATCCGCCGATTGGCCCCAACCGCGACAATCATGTCGAGCGAGCTCTGAATCAGCGTTTCCGCGTACTCCTTTGCGCTGCGCAGGGCGGCCTCCACCTTTTGCTGTTCAATGGTAGCGGCTTCCAGCTCCGCCACGCGGGCACGGAGCACGCGAACTTCGTGCAAGAGTTCTTCACGTGTTTGGCTTTCGGCGTCCATTGTTGCTCAGTCCTCGGGCCTGAATCATCAGTCCCGCAACTTGTTCCGCTCAATTTTTCCCATCGCATTACGCGGAATCGTTTCAAGAAAGCGATAGAGACGTGGGCGTTTGTACGGTGCGAGGTCCTGCTCTACCTTGGCCCGCAAGCGTTGTTCAAGCGCGGCGGCCTGCTCCCCTGGTCGAGGGACAATAAACGCCGCGATGCGCTCGCCCAGGTCAGGATCGGGAAGCCCGACGACCGCGCATTCGGCGACCCCAGGCTCGGTTTCCAACACCGTTTCGACCTCGCCAGGCGTGACATTGGTGCCGCCCACGATGATCAGTTCCTTGATGCGCCCGCGGATGGCCACGTAGCCGTCGCCATCAATCACGCCAAGATCACCGGTTCTGAACCAGTCCTGATGAAAAGTCGCTGCTGTCGCTTCCGGGTTATTCCAGTAGCCACTAAATACGTTTGGGCCTCGTACCCAGATTTCTCCGGTCTCATCGGTGGAGAGGCGCTGCAAGGTTTGTGGATCGAAAATGCTCACCTCAATACCAGGTAAGGCCGGCCCGACACTGCCTGGCTTCCACGGACCGCGCAGCGGGTTGGAGGTATTGATCGCGGTTTCGGTCAGTCCATAGCGTTCGACGATGGTGAAGCCGAAGCGCTCCTGAAAACGGCGAAAGGTTTCCGGCGAGAGCGGGGCCGAGCCGCAGGTAAAGACCCGCATTGAGGAGAGTGTGACTGAGGCGTCCACATCCAACAGGCGATGGTACATGGTCGGCACACCCATGAAGACGCTGATACGGTGCGGGTCGAAGGCGCGTAACACGACCGCCGGGTCGAACCGTTCGAGGAACACGACGGCATTACCAACGTAGAGGCTCCCGTAGATGCCCAAGCCTAACCCATGCAAATGATGCGGTGGTAACGCATGGAGCAACCGGTCACGGTCCGTCATCTCCCAGGTTTCGACCAACAACGCTTGGAGATTGGCACGTAAATTTTTATGGGTGAGGCCAACGCCCTTAGGCGTGCCGGTGGTGCCGCTGGTGAAAAGCAACAAGGCCACATCATCATCGTCACGTGCAACCGGTTCGAGCCCAGGTCGCTGCCCCGCCAACGCATCGGCTAATGGAGTGATCCGCTCTGGGAGTTCATCGGTATTGCCCACAATCCACCACGGTCCTTGGACCGCGGCGAGAACCTCAGGCGCACGGGAGACCGTTTCGGCGTGCGAGATCGCCAGGCGCACTTCCGCGCGTTGTAAGACCGCCTCGGTCTCACGAGCAGTCAATGCGGGATTGAGCGGCACCACGCTCGCCCCGACGCCGAGAATGGCGAGATGCGCCGTGACTAAGCCGGTGGACTTGCCCAGTGACACCGCGACGCGATCGCCGGGACCAATCCCCGCCGCCCGCAAGGCCGCCATCCAGAGGGAGGCTTCGGTCCGTAGCGCGTTTCGGGTTTGTCGCCACGTCACGGTGCCGTCCGGCTCCAGCCGTTCAAGCACAACCGTGGACTCCTGTTGTTGGAGACGTTGCCAAAAAATGTGCGCCAAATTCATGCCCCAGTTCTCTAGCACACCCGTTCAACCGAAGACAGGGTTGGGGATGGGCCAGGGGGGCTCTCAAACGTTGACAACCCGCGGGCGGACATGCGATAGGACCTGCTGTTCTTGGCGAAAGGGGGCATCATGGAAAACCTGAGTTACCGCAGAACCCAGCTCGCGACCTTCAAGGAACAAGCCGCGTATAACGAACGGTTCAAGCTCGTCATCAACCATATCCACGCGGCCAAGGAGGTCGATCAGATTCTGGTGACGCTTCACGACGAGATTCTCAGCTTGTTCGACACCGAACGGCTTGCCCTCTACGCCGTGGATACGGACCGCAAGGAAATCTATTCGCGCTTCTCCGATCTCGACAAAGTGCGAGAGATTCGGGTGCCGCTCGACAATCAGAGTATTGTGGGGTTCGTCGCCCGGCATCGGCGCAGCCTCAACATCGCCAATGCCTATGACCAGGGAGAACTCGCGACCCTCCATAGCGACCTCACGTTTGACCGCTCCTGGGACCAGCGGAGCGGGCTGCGCACCCAGCAGGTCCTCACAGTTCCCATTCATGCGCCATCGACCCAAAGCCTCGCCGGCGTGATCCAGCTCGTCAATAAGAAGAGCGCGACCCGGTTCACGCCAGACGACGAACGCAAGGTCCAGGAGCTGGCCGTGCACCTCGGCGCGGCCTTGCAGAAGCAATATCAGTTAGCACCCAAACCCTCCTCGAAATTCAGCGCGCTGGTGACCAATAATCTCCTCAGTCAACACGAGCTCGAGATGGCCATGACGGAGGCGCGTGAACAACAGCGGCCTCCCGAAGCCGTACTGATTGGGACGTATCACATCAGCAAGCGCGACCTGAGTGCTTCGCTGAGCGCCCATTACCAGTGCCCCTTTTTCGACCCAGAGCAGTCGCTGGACCTCGACCTTGAGGTGGTGCGACGGATTACCGCTACCTATCTGAACGCGAATAGTTGGATTCCGCTCCGGGTCACGCCGGACGCGGTGGACATCCTGATTGATGACCCACAGTCTGGACAATATCTGAACGACATCCGCCGCATGTTTCCCGGAAAAAAGCCTCAGTTCACCGTGGGACTCAAGGAAGACATCCTCAAGGTCATCAAGGCCGTGAGTGTCGATCTCGCGGCCAACGCGGCGAAAGTGAGCCTCAATACCCTCCTCAGTGAACTCGCGGCGGAACGGCATGATGCGCGCCATGACGTGAGCGAGACGAGTGGAGAAGAAAGCGATAGCGCCGTGGTGCGCCTCGTCAATCAACTCATCAGTGACGCCTACAAAGTCGGAGCGTCCGATATTCATATCGAGCCGCGTGGCGACCAGCACGAGACCGTCGTGCGTTTTCGCATTGACGGGCGCTGTCAACAAGAACGGACGGTGCCCGCGCGCCATCGCCGGGCGTTAGCGTCACGACTCAAAGTCTTGGCGCATCTGGACATCGCGGAACGGCGCAAGCCGCAGGATGGGAAAATCCTCTTCCGGCTCCTGGACCAAGATATTGAACTCCGCATGGCGACGCTCCCCACCGCTGGCGGCGACAATGAAGATGTCGTCCTGCGCATTCTAACCGCCAGAGAGCCGATGCATCTGGATAACTTGGGCATGTCCGAGCGTAACCTGCGCGCCTTCAAGCAGATATTACAGAAACCCTACGGCATGATTCTGTGCGTCGGCCCCACGGGATCGGGAAAGACCACGACGCTGCATTCCGCGCTCGCGCTCATCAATACCCCAGACCGGAAAATCTGGACGGCGGAAGACCCGGTGGAGATTACGCAGCCGGGTCTGCGACAAGTGCAGATGCACCCGCGCATTGACCTCAACTTCGCCACCGCGATGCGGGCGTTTTTGCGCGCGGACCCGGATGTCATCATGGTGGGAGAAATTCGTGACCGCGAAACCGCGGAAATTAGTATCGAAGCCTCTCTCACGGGACACTTGATCCTCAGCACGCTGCATACCAATAGCGCGGTCGAAACCGTGACGCGCCTCTTGGAAATGCGGATGGACCCGTTTCTGTTCGCCGATGCGCTCTTGGGGGTACTGGCGCAGCGGCTCGCGCAAACGTTCTGCCGCAACTGCAAGGAACCGTATCAGGCCAGTAAAGAGGAGTATGACACGCTCGCGCACGGCTATGGCGAAGTCGCGTTCGCCCAATTGGGCATTCGCTATGATGACAACTTTCGGCTGTGGCGCGGCAAAGGGTGTCATGTCTGTCGTCAAACCGGCTACAAGGGGCGTATGGGGTTGCACGAATTGCTCCTCGCCACCGATGAGATCAAGACGCTCATTCACGCCCGTGCCCCGGTCTTGGAGCTGCTCAAGGTCGCCGTCGCCCAAGGGATGACGACACTGGTGCAAGATGGGATTCGCAAAACGTTGGAGGGTTTGACGGACTATAAGCAGGTGCAGGCGGTGGCGATTCGGTGAAATGTTCTCCTTGACAGGGCCGGAGTGATTGCGCACAGTAACCGCGCGTGCCCTTCCTAGAGAGGGAGCATCGCACAACCCGCAAAGGAGGACCGCATGGCTTACGATGTTGTCATCAAGAATGGAACTGTCGTTGATGGGACCGGAGGTGTCCCGTATTGCGCCGATGTCGCGATTCAGGGCGATCGCATCGCCGAGATCGGCAAAGTGACCGTGAGCGCGAAACGCACCCTGGACGCCGAGGGGCAGATCGTCACTCCCGGCTTTGTCGATATTCACACCCATTTGGACGCGCAAATCTTTTGGGATCCCATCGCCTCTTCGTCGTGCTGGCATGGCGTCACCTCGGTCGTCATGGGGAACTGCGGCGTGACGTTCGCGCCCTGCAAACCTGGTGACCGCGAGTATTTCGCTCATTTGATGGAGTCGGTCGAGGACATTCCCGCCGCGACCATCATGGCCGGTATGCCGTGGCAGTGGGAAACATACGGGGAATACTTGAAAGCCTTGGACGCGCGACCCAAAGGGCTCAATGTCGGCGGCCTCGTCGGGCATTGCGCGGTGCGCTATTGGGCGATGGGCGCCGAGAGCCTCGATAATCAACCCGCCAATGCTGACCAGATCGCCCGTATGCACGACATCGTGGCGGAAGCGATCGCGGGTGGCGCGCTCGGATTCTCGACCTCACGCACCATTCTCCATCGCACGCCGGAAGGGCAGCCGGTCCCTGGCACCTTCGCCACCCGTGAAGAGCTACTGGGGATCGCCAAAGCCTTGGGCACCCTCAAGCGTGGATTGTTCGAAGCCGCCCCTGGCATTGATAGCGGCAAGCCCGAAGACATCAAGCGGGAAGTCGATTGGATGACGGAGGTCAGTCTTGCCACCGGTCGCCCAGTCACGTTTGGGTTGGCGCAGAGCCGGCCCCATCGCGATGTCTACTCCTCCATGTTGGAGCAGATTAGCGCGAGCGCGACCCGTGGGGCGCGCATTTTCGCGCAATCGACCGCCCGTGGCATCGGGGTGTTGTTTGGCTTTGTGAACCGCACACCATTTGATCGTGCTCCGTCCTGGCGGGCATTACGAACATTGAAACTCGAAGAGAAAGTCGCCAAACTGCACGATCCTGAATATCGCGCGACCATGATCCAAGAAGCCTTGGCCGATCCGCCGCCCATCGACTTTAGCCAGATTTTTCTCTTGCCCAGTGTCGAAGCCCGGTACGACCATCAGCCCGAGGAAAGCCTCGCGGCTCATGCGCGGCGGTTAGGAGTCAGTCCCGCGGAAGCGTTCATCACCCTCTCCAGCGAGCAAGCGGGGAAAGCGCTGTTTAACTACCCCTTCTTGAATCCCTCGTTTGACGCGGTGCAAAACATGCTCGATCATCCACGAGTCGTCATTGGCTTAGGGGATTCTGGCGCGCATTGTGGACAGATCATGGATTCCAGCTTGCCGACTTATTTCTTGAAATACTGGGTCAAGGAGCGAGAACACTTCACCCTGGCGCAGGCCATTCGCAAACTGACACACGATCCCGCTCAGTTGTTTGGCATTCAGGAGCGTGGGGTGTTGCGGCAAGGCGCGTACGCGGATGTGAATGTGATCGACTACGATCACCTGCGACTCCCCGCGCCGACCTTCGTCAATGATCTGCCAGCGGATGGCGCGCGGTACATCCAAAAGTCATCCGGCTACACCTATACGCTGGTGAATGGGCAGGTCTTCATGGAAGGACTTGCGCATACGGGGACTTTCGCGGGTCAAGTGCTGCGTAGCGCGTAATTGTAGGGATAGCGGGAAAAATAAGGACAGGTCACTTGATCCCCCTCACCCTCGCCCTCTCCCATCCGGGAGAGGGAACTTTCGGAGCCCTCTCCCTTAATGCCATTGCCCAACCGGAAAAGGGAACCTGAAACCCGACCCCCGGAACCTGAAATCCGAAACTCGCTCACGACACCAACGCGCTCACCGCAGCGAGCAAGTCCTTCCGCTCAAACGGTTTGGCGAGCGTGCGGTGGGCACCAAACGTCCGAGAGATAGGCAAGACTTCCAAGTTGCCTTTTTTGCCACCTCCAGAAATCGCGAGGATTTTCACCTCCGGAAATTCCTTCTGGAGTATGCGAATGGTTTCGATGCCTTCTTGTTCGGGCATGAGGATGTCGGTGATGACGAGGTCGACTGGTTGCTGGCGCAACCGTGCCATGCCTTGTCTCCCGTCCCCCGCCTCGATCACTTCATAGCCGGCACGTTCCAGGGTTTGCCGCATCATGTCTCGGACCGGCGCCTCGTCGTCAATGACCAAAATCCGTGTCACGGTATTCTCCTTCTTGTTTCAGGCCCCGTGGCCGTGAGTAGTGGCCCTCGACCGCATCTCGCGCACCCGCCGCGTCTTTGTCGTTATGCCGTCAATTCCTGATTCGAGGGCGACATTGCCACGCCCTGTGTCGCCACGGATTCTCCCAGAGGGGGGAAATAGACACGAAAAGTGGTGCCTTGTCCAGGATGACTCTCCACGGTGATGCCGCCCCCGTGACTGGTCACAATGCCATGGACGATGGCCAGGCCCATACCGCTACCATGCCCGATGGGTTTCGTGGTGAAAAATGGCTCAAAGATATGGCTGAGCGTCTCCGGGGCGATGCCACAGCCGGTATCACTTATCGTGAGACAATAGGCGGTGGTGGTGGACAGACTCGGGAGGGTAGGGTCCGTGACGCGCGCTCCTTCGACGTAATCGAGCCCAATCCCCAGGACACCGGGGTGGTCGCCGATGGCATACGCCGCGTTGACACACAGATTCATAACCACCTGTTCGATCTGCGTGGGGTCGGCGAGGATGATGGCGAGCGGGGTCCGGAACGCGAGGTGGATATCGATATGTTTCGGCAAAGAGGCGCGCAAGAGGGTCAGGGTACCTTCCACGATGTCGTGGAGTTGGATTGGGCGGCGATCCTGATGACTGGGACGACTGAACGTGAGCAGTTGTTGGACGAGGCCCCTGGCACGCCGACTGGCCGTGAGTACCTCTTCCAGATTGCTCCGTGTGAGGCCCTGGTTTGGGACATCGTCCATTGCCAGTTCAGTATACCCCATGATGGCCGCGAGGATGTTGTTAAAATCGTGGGCGATGCCACCGGCGAGGGTGCCAATCGCCTCGAGCTTCTGGGTTTGCAGGAGTTGCGCGTGCAAGTGCTGTTGGCGTTCCGCCGCCCACTTCCGTTCCAGCGCATTGGCAATCATCTCACCCACCACTTTGAGGAGGAGGAGGCTCTCCGCGGTCCAGCACTTGGTGGTGCGGACCGCCGCAAACGCTAAGAGCCCAATGACCGTCTTGCCGGATACGAGCGGAATGCTGACCAACGACTGCATCCCTTGGGATTGGAATTCCACTTGTTCCGCCCGCGCTTCGGGAGGAAGGGCACTCACGTCCGGGATATAGATGGCCTCGAAAGCCACGAGTTTTTTCACGAACCACGGGAAGGTGCTCGTCGCCATGTTTTGGAGTTTGCTTTGCTCCGATGCGATGCCTGGGGCGCACCATTCGTGCGTGTTGTCCATTAGCGCGAGGTTTTCACGGAAGAGGAATAAATAACTCCGATCGATACCTGAAAATTCTCCCACCGCCTGTAAGGCACGCGAAATACCCGTATCAATTTCTTCCGGGGCAAGATTGAGAAAGTCTTTGGAGATGTTGGCCACGAGTTGATCAAATGCCCGCTGATACTGGACGACGTCCTCGGCGTGCTTGCGTTCCGTGATGTCCTGGGCCGCGCCATAGAGACGCGTGACCGCGTGTGTTTCGTCCCGCACGATGTAGGCGGACGAACGAATCCAGCGGATTGCTCCGTCGTTGCGGAGCAGGCGAAATTCATAGGTACTGGGTACGTTGGGTTGGATATGGCGGATGGTGGCGTTGACCCGTTCGAGATCCTGAGGGTGAACATAGCGAGCCCAGGGATTGGACTCCCCTAAGACGGAGGAGGTCGGATAGCCCGTCACTCTGGTGAAACTATCGGTGATCCACTCCAGGAATGGCGTTTTCCCGTCTTCCATGCGAAACGAAAAGGCATAATCCGAGATGCACTGGCTGACGATCCGGTAGCGTTCCTCGCTCGCGCGCAGGGCATCTTCAGCATGCTTACGATCGGTGATGTCGCGGGATATCCCCATGACTCCGACCACGTTCCCCGTGACATCCTGGAGGAGCGACGCTTCCAGGTGGACATTAAAGATCTCGCCATTTTTTCGTTTGTTCCGCACCTCCCCGATATATCTGCCGGTGGTCCTCACCTCGCGGTTGATATCCGGCCCCGGGCCGGCCTCGGCATACAACAGGTCCACTGGCTGGCCAATGACTTCGGCCCGTTGATAGCCAAAGCCCTTCTCGGCCGCGGGGTTGAATTCGGTGATGCGTCGGTCCGTATTCACCGCCACGATCATGTCGATGGAGCTCTTGATCAGCGTTTCCGCGTATTCCTTGGCGCTGCGCAGTGCCTCCTCCCCTCGTTTCCGCTCCGTGTAGAGCTGGGCATTGGCGATCGCGATCGCGACCTGAGTGGCCACGGTTTCGAGGAGTTGCTCATCGCCATCGGGAATGTCTCGTCGCGGGTCCCACACCACTTCCAGGCACCCCAGCACCTGGTCGTTTAAGCAGAGTGGCGCCAACAGGATGGACACGGTCTCAAGTGACCCACCCAATTCCTCCGCCAGCTTGGCTGACGTGGGCCACTCGGAGGGAAGGAGCCGCGAGAGCCGGAGCGGGCGTTTGTGTTCCGCTACCCAGCCCGCGAGAGAGCCGTGCCACGGATACCGAAACGACTTGTCCGGCTGAGACTGGAGGCCATAGACAGTCGTGATCTCGGCCTCTTGCTTGGCATAATCAAAAAGGATCACGGACGCGGCTTGCGCGGCGAACAAGGGAACGATCTCATTAACGATGCGTTGCAAGACGGCATTGAGGTCGAGCAGCGTTCCAATGGTGGCGTTGATCTTCCGCAGCGCATCGAGTTCCTTGATAAGCTGCGCTTTGGTTTTTCGCGCGGATTTCATCCGTTCCCCTCCATGCTCCTTTCAATACCATAATGAACTACCTGCGTGCGAACATGTCGCTCCAGACCGCTCCCTCGGAACTCGCGACTGGCAACTCGCAACTTACCATTCGGAACTCGCGACTTGCACCCGGCAATCATAAAACGTCGCGCCACCACCAAGATCAGTCAGTTTCGTCGACGTGACATTGTTCACGTTGCCTTTTCCCCCGGACAGCTTGTCCCACCACCCCCAGAATGTCGTCACCGTCCCTGGTGCGACATTGCGAGAGATTTTGAGTGGCAAGAGAAATGCCCCGCGATCATTGAACACCCGGACTTCCATCCCATCCTGAAGATGGCGCGCGGCGGCGTCCTGGGGGTGCATCTCCAGCGTTCGGGCCTCGTGCTCTTGTCGACGCATCACCGGCAGATGCCCATACGACGAGTTGAGCGAATCTTTATGTTTGCGCGGCAGGAAATTCAACGGGTAAGGACCATCACTCAATGTTTCGTGTGGAGGAACGAACGAAGGCAGGGGATCAAGGCCGTCGTGCGCGAGCTTCTCGCAGTAGAACTCAAACTTGCCCGATGGCGTGGCAAAGCCACCGGTCGCACGCGGGAGCAAATCCGGGGTTGGTCGAGTTTTCATAAACGGACGCTTCGTGAACTCCTCCGCCGAGAGCCCCCGCTTGAGGGAATCGGCCATTAACTCCGCCGCCGACGCGTAGACCGCTGGCTCGGTGATCCCCAGGGCCTTGCCCAATAACTGGAACACCTCGGCATTCGACTTCGCTTCGCCAAGCGGTGCGATCGCGCGGTGACTAAAACTGCCAAAGTCGCCACCGTAGGCGAGCACGGCATCCTCATGCTCAAGGGGCGAGGTCGCCGGGAGCACGATGTCGGCATAGTCGGCGGTATCGGTGAGAAACGAGTCATGCACCACCGTGAACAGGTCCGGGCGTTGCAGCGCACGACGCAACGCGGGTTGATCCGGCAGGGACGCCGCTGGATTGCAGTTATAGTTGAAGAGTACCGAGATCGGCGGATCAAGCGTGGGGTCGAGCAGGTGTTCAGCCAAGCGGACCATATTGAGTTCACGAGTGCCTGCTGGTGAAAGATCAAACCGCATAGTCTTGCGCAGGTCTTGCGCCGTGAACATCGCGCCCCAGAAGTTACACAGCCCGCCACCGACTTGTCGCCACGCGCCCGTGAGCGCGGGTAAACAGGCAACCGCCCTCACCGCCGCGGCTCCACCACCACAGCGCTGGATGCCGACGCCGATCCGAATCGCCGCCGGTTTCGTCGTTGCGTAGGTGCGTGCGAGTTCTTGAATTTTCGGCATCAAGACATCGCACGTCCGAGCAAGCTCGGCCAAGGACAAGGATCGCAAGCGAGCCGCGAATTGGTCATAGCCCATCGTGTACTGTCGCACGTACTCGCGGTCGGTCAAACCTTCTTCCTCGATCACCTTCATCATCGCCAGCGCCAACGCCGCATCGGTGCCGGGTCGCACGAAGACATGATCGTCACTCACACGAGCGGTCCGCGAGCGGTACGGGTCAATCACCACGACTCGCGCCCCGCGTCGCTTTGCTTCTTGCACCAGCGGCCACACGTGCATGCCGGTGTTCAGCGGATTGGATGCCCAAAAGAGGATGAGCTTGCTTTCCACTAATCCTTCGGGAGCGAAGCCCTGGAACACATCGGAGTACGCGAGAGCGCCATACAGACCGCCCGCGCAAATTGTCCGCGCCAGGGTCGAGGCCCCAAGCGCATGAAAGAAGCGCCGATCAATGCCATTGCCTTGATAGACGCCATTATTGCCGCGGTAGGAGTAGGGAAGAATTGCCTGTGGCCCATGCGCGGCGATCGCCTGTTGCATCCGGGTGGAGATGGTCGTCAAGGCTTCGTCCCAGGAGATTCGCGCGAACTGAGCGCCAGGGCCTTTCGGGCCGACGCGTTTGACGGGAAAGAGCAATCGGTCTGGCGCATACACACGGTCGAGGAGTTTATTGACTTTGGCGCAGAGCGCGCCACGCGTGAACGGGTGCTCCTTGCTCGCGGTGATTTTCACCGCCGTGCCGCCGTCAATCGTCACGTCCATGAGACAGGAGTCCGGACAATCGTGCGGGCAGGCGACCTGGGCAATGTGCGTCATAATGCAATCTCCTTTGCCCAGCCTCTACCACAGACACGCGGACGCGAACAGAGTCGCGGAGGACCGCCTCAGAGCGACAGAATCCCGACATGCTTCTTTCTTTCAAGGTGCGCGTTCATTGTCTCCAACATCCAAGCGACAGGCCGACTACTGAAACCGCACATACTCAAAATCAACCGGCTTGCCTTTGATGCCGTTCGCCGGTGGCGCGATCCAGTTGGCGAATTTCCCTGGCTCGATCACGCGCCCCATCAACGACGTGACAAAGGCGCGATCCTCGTCGGTGGGGAGCCACCGGTGAACGTTGGCGGCCCACGCGGGCTCGGAAAGGACGTGTCCATCGGGAGAGATGCGGACAGCGTTGAGCGCGCCGATGCGGCGGTTGAAGCCTTTGTGAGGCAGGTGCAACCGGAACGGCAGTCCGTGTCGTTCGATCACTTTGTTCCAGCGTGTCACCCCACGTAACGAATCCTTCACGAACGCATCACGTAAGCGTTCATTGAGCGAGACGAGCGCCGGCACTTCTTTTTCGACGAGTGCGTCGTTCTCAAGGACGAGAATCTTGTAGGTGTCATTCTTGAGAACGTGATCGTCCTGAATCTTGGTTTCGTCATAGCGGCCTTTGAGGCCAGAACTAAAGAAGGTCGCGGCATTGGAAGACTGGTCCGCGCCGAAGAGGTCAAGCGTCACGCTGTAGTGGAAATTGAGGTAGCGCTGGAGCGTGGCGAAGTCGATCACGCCGAGGGCGCGCAATTGGTCGGGGGCTTCAACTTGGTGCTCTCGCATGGCTTCGCAAGTCCGCTGGATCACCCGCGCGATGCCCGACTCGCCCACGAACATGTGGTGCGCTTCTTCGGTGAGCATGAACTGGGTCGTCCGCGCCAACGGGTCAAAGCCGGATTCCGCCAAAGCACAGAGTTGGAATTTGCCGTCACGATCAGTGAAGTAGGTGAACATGAAGTAGGACAGCCAGTCCGGTGTGGGCTCGTTAAACGCGCCCAAGATACGCGGATGGTCCGCGGCCCCGGAGCGCCGTTGCAACAGCGCCTCGGCTTCTTCCCGTCCGTCGCGGCCAAAATAGCGCTGCAACAGATACACCATCGCCCACAGGTGGCGCCCTTCCTCGACGTTGACCTGGAACAGATTGCGCAAGTCGTACAGCGAGGGGCAGGTCAAGCCTAAATGTTTTTGTTGCTCGACCGAGGCGGGTTCGGTATCACCTTGGGTGACGACGATACGGCGCAGATTGGCGCGATGTTCACCGGGAACCTCTTGCCACGCGGGTTCGCCTTTGTGTTCACCAAAGTTGACGAGGCGACCTTCTTCGGGAGGTGTGAGAAAAATCCCCCAGCGATAGTCCGGCATCTTGACGTAATCAAAATGCGCCCAGCCGGACGCATCGGCGCTGATGGCGGTGCGGAGATAGACATCGAAGTCCAACGACCCTTCCGGCCCCATCTCTTTCCACCACTGGAGATAGTTGGGCTGCCAGCGCTCCAGGGCGCGTTGAAGCGTCTTGTCGGTTGAGAGGTTGACGTTATTCGGAATTTTTTCGTTGTAGTCGATGCTCATGGCTGACTCCTCACACTCGTTCCCAATTAAACTTCGCTTTGTTGCCAGTGCCGTAAACCTTCAAGGCGCCGAGTTCACCGACGGCGTTGGGGCGGACGAATATCCAATTTTGCCAGGCGGACAGTCGCCCGAAAATCCGCGACTCCATGGATTCCTGACCACTGAACCGGAGGTTGGCCTCCATGCCGGTGAGTGCGTCGGGAGACTGACTGGCGCGCTCTTCCAGGGCCATGCGGATTTCATCGTCCCAATCGAGTTCATCCGGTGCGCTGGTGACGAGTCCGAGGGCGAGTGCCTCTGTCGCGTTCAGCGCGTGTCCTTGTCGTGCCTGGAGCGCATTGAGATGCGCGTCCTCTTGGTGGAACCGGCTGGCGAGACGTGACAGATGCGTGACCATCTCGTAGCAACCAAAGTTCAGCGGCGAAAGATAGAGGTGGGGCGACTGGACCTCGTCCTCGGCGTGCAACATATAAATACGGTCCGCGGCGAGTGCGAACTCCAACAGCGTCCCGGCGAAACAAGAGCCTGGCTCGATCAAGGCAAACAGCGTGCGCGACGACACTTCGAGGCGAGCCAGCGTGCGCCGAAGCATGCCGATCACTTCCCGGACGAACCAATGCGACTGATGCTGCATGAGCGCGGCATCGGCGGCCAGGACGCACTCCGCATTGCCCTGCGTTTTGAGCAACCAGGTGCCAATGTCCAGTTCGTTGGTGCGCAGCATGAGCAGCGTGTCATCAAGTTCGCGAGCCATTTGCAGTGGCCACCACCGCGCGCCGTGAGTGAGAATGGGTGCGATATCTTGTGGTGGGGTTTGCCGTGGTGCCTTGACGGTGATCGTCGCACGTCGGGCGCTACGATCAATGTGGACCTCGACATACTCATAGTGATACCCATGCTCGTCAATCACACGGGCAAGTGGGGTGAGCGTGATACCGGCCGCGTCATTGGGACGGTCACTCAGCGCGGCCAATGCCACCGCTCGGCGTTTGCTCTGCTCGGCGAACTGCGCGGGCTTGACGAGGTCATCCACTAACCGCCAGTCCTTGGCGCGCTGTCCACGAATGCCTTCCGTCGTCGTACAAAAGATGTCGGCGTGATCGTGTCGGACTTTGCGTTTATCAATCAGCCGCGTGAGTCCACCAGTGCCAGGCAGTACGCCCAACATCGGTACTTCGGGCAGACTGACGGCGGACGACCGATCATCGACCAGCAAAATCTCGTCACAGGCCAAGGCCAATTCGTAGCCCCCACCGGCGGTGGTGCCGTTACAGGCGGCGAGAAACTTGAGGCCAGAATGACGACTGGCATCTTCGATGCCATTGCGGGTTTCGTTGGTGAATTTACAGAAATTGACCTTCCACGCGTGAGAGGACTGCCCCAACATGAAGATGTTCGCGCCAGAGCAGAAAATGCGCTCCTTGGCGCTGGTCATCACCACGGTGCGCACTTCGGGATGCTCGAAGCGGATGCGTTGCAGCGCGTCATGCAGTTCGATATCCACGCCAAGGTCATACGAATTGAGCTTGAGCGCGTAGCCTGGACGCAGCCCGCCGGTTTCTTTCACATCAAGGGTGAGGGTTGCGACTGGCCCCTCGATCGTGAGCCGCCAATGGGCATACCGATCCGGGTGCGTCTGGTAATCGACGAATGTCGCGCTCTGGTGTTGTACTGACTCTTCGGCGGTGAGTCCCATCAATATGCTCCTTTTCCGAGGGTGCTCTGCTCACCGAGTGCTGTAACGCCATTTCCGCTTTTCAGCAAGTTCACGCCGCGATGCGCGGCGCGGCGGCGGCGGACAAGAGACCGCACAACCGTTTACTTCCGCTTCTTTTTGGTGAATGCTACGGCCTGGTCGCGGCTCCGCGCGACACAAGGAGGATGTATGGTCGAAAAAACTATTGATCTCATCGGTTCGTCATCGACGAGTATTGAGGACGCGGTCTCGTTGGCGGTGGCCCGTGCCGCGGTGACGATTAGTGGCATTTATCATGTTGAGCTCTCTGATATTTCGGCTGTCGTCGAAGATGGCCTGGTCTCACGCTGGAAAGTGAAAATCAAGGCGACATTCCCAGTGAAGGATCGGGTGCACGAGTAATATGACTATCGAAAGTAAAATCCACGAAGTCGCCCCTGGCATCTATCAACTCTATCTGCCGCTGCCGATGCGGCCGAGCATTGTCAACGTCTATCTCGTGCGCGACGGGGATGAATGGGCGCTGATCGACACCGGGATGCACAGCGATGACAGCATCGCGACCTTCGAGGCAGCCCTGGCGCAAGTCGGCTGCCCGCCCTCGGCGATCCGCAAAATCATCTCGACCCATCACCACGTCGATCACTTTGGCACCTCGCGCAAGTATAAAGAGCTGACCGGCGCTGAAGTCTATCTCAATCCGCTGGAAATCCCGCGTATTGAGCGGATGCAGTCCACCACGCCGTTACCGGAAGCCATGGAGTTCTTTCGTTCACATGGGGTGCCGATTCCTGACGAGGGCATGCCCACTCCAGGGCGGCACTTTGGGACCCTGTATGCACCAGTGCAACCCGACCATCTGTTGCATGATGGTGACATCCTGCATATCGGCAAACGCGAAGTGCAAGTGGTGTGGACGCCGGGTCACACAGCGGGACACTGCTGTCTCTATTTCCCCGCCGATAAAGTGCTCATCGTTGGGGATCATCTGTTGCCGAAAATCACCCCGCATGTCGGCGTGTACTACTTTGGGCCAGACAATCCGTTGCAGGACTTTATCGAGTCACAGCAGAAGGTGCAGAAGCTCGACGTGGAGCTGGTGTTGCCCGCGCACGGGGCGGTGTTCAAGGATCATCGCCACCGCGCGCAACAGATTATCCAGCATCATAAATATCGGTTGCAAGAAATCCGCGATGCCGTGCATGGACAAGCGCGCACGTCGTACGACATCGCGATGGAGCTGTTCGACTTCGCCAAGGATCGCCCGATCTTCCACATGATGGCGGCGACCTTCGAGACGCTCGCGCATCTGCATCTCTTGATGTACGAGGACAAAGTGAAGCGGGTCGAAGAGAACAACCAGGTGAAGTTTATCGCGCGCTAGGATGGCTATCAGCGGTTAGCACGTCGGGTGGGCGCGACCCACCCGACGACTGACTACTGAACACTTCCCGTTGTGAACCATGCGCTACACCATTTTCGATATCGAGACCCGGATCGAAAAAAACCTGGTGCGCGCGGTCTACTTCCCGCATGCCGACATGACGGAAGAAGACGCGTATCAGCAGGTCCGCGAACGTCTCCAGAAAGAACAAGGGAATGATTTCTTTCCGCTTTCCTTTCACGTGCCGATTTCGATTGCTGTTGGGCAAGTCAATGACGAACGCGTCTTGACTGCGGTCGAAACCCTCCACGAGACCGACTACAGCGAAGAGGCGTTGGTGCGGAGTTTCTGGCAACGACTGGAGCGGTTCCCCGGCACGCTCGTCACCTTCAATGGGCGCAACTTTGATCTGCCAGTGTTGGAACTCCAGGCATTGAAATACGGCTGCCCGGCGCAGCGCTATTTCGGTGGCAAATCCCGCAATCGTTATGCGGAAGAAGGGCATTACGATCTCTATGATTTCCTCACCAATTATGGAGCGCACCGGTTGCGCGGCGGGTTCAACGTCTTGGCCAAGCTGATTGGCCTGCCAGGCAAGATGGATATCGACGGGTCAATGGTGCAACAGTTGTGGGAAGATGGACGGTTGCCAGACATCCATCATTACTGTCGCCAGGATGTGATGCAAACCTATTTTCTCTTCTTGCGAGTGGAACTCGTGCGTGGGCGATTAACCCCGGAGCAGTATGAACGAGCGGTGGCCCAGAGTGCCAAGTTTCGTGCGGAGTTG
>JABFSC010000667.1 GCA_013140885.1 Deltaproteobacteria bacterium
GAACTCAACATCACCGAACATCTGTATAACGGGTTCCGCTATTCCGAAGGCTTGCCGATCTTCAAGGATCGGATGCACTGCTTCCCAGAAGCAGCGGCGGGGCTCAAAACTCTCGTCCAAGAAAAGCTCGCCTGGTTGGATGCCCTGATGGAAGGGAAGCAGTTTATCGCGGGCAATCGCTTCACGCTGGTGGATATGATTCTCTTCTCCGCGCTCGATTTCGGCGCGGGCGTCGGACAGACGATCAACCCCAACCTCAAGAACCTGACGGCCTGGTTTAGCCGAGTGAACAGCCGGCCCAGCGCCGCCGCCAGTCTGTATCCCGATAAGTCGGCTGGGATGCGCGGCGTGTAGGAGTGAAGGAGGAACACGATGGAACGCAAGGTGCAATTCTACAGCGAAGGAACCCCAGTCGTTGGCTTCCTCGGACTCCCTGAAGATTACAAGCCTGGCGACAAACGGGGAGCGGTGATCTTCTGTCACGGCTTCACGGGTATCAAGGAAATGTATCTGCCCAACAACGCCGAACGGCTGCGCGCCGAGGGCTACATCACGTTGAATTTCGACTATCGCTACTTCGGGGAAAGTGGTGGCGAACCGCGCTGTCGCCTGATTCCGATGGCGCAGGTCGCGGATATTCGTAACGCGATCACCTATCTGCAAAGCCTCTCGGAAGTGAATCCAGACCGCATCGGGCTCTACGGCACCAGCTTCGGCTGCGCCAATGTGGTCTATGTGGCTGGAGTTGATGAGCGCGCGAAATGTACCGTGGCCGTGGTCGGCCCTGGTGACTGTGAACGACAATTTCGCGTGGGTCCTAACTTTGATGCGTTCATGGACAAGGTGCGCCGCGCCAAGGCGGAATTTGTCGCGACCGGCAAAGCCACCTATATGCAAACCACTCGCATGATGGCCCGTGACCCCGATGTCGTCGCCGACCTCGAAAAAGCCCAGAAGGCGTTTCCGCAATGGCGGCCAGAAGTGACGTTTGAGTCACTAGTTGACATCATGGAGTTCAAGCCGGAAGCCGTCGCGGACCGCATTTCTCCTCGCGCGATTTTGTGGATTCATACCGACCGGGATAAATTGGTGCCCTTGTATGAAGCCCAAAGCATGTACGCCAAAGCACGGCACCCGAAGAAACTCGTCGTGTTGGAGAATATGATCCATGAAGATGTGTATCGCGGCGACGGGTTTGAGCAGGTGGTGAAACAGACCAATGCGTGGTTCACGGAACACATGCCAGCGCGGTAACAGAGGAACTGATCTTTTGATCCCCCTCACCCTGACCCTCTCCCAGCCGGGAGAGGGAACCTGGAAGCAGCCTCGCTGCCATAAGTAGAAGGAAGAAGTCATGTCCACCCAAATCGTTCACACAACCTGCACAATGGATTGTCCCGACACCTGTGGCTTGGAAGTGACGGTCACCGATGGCGCGATTCAACGGATTCAAGGGACGCACGACCACCCCACCACCAATGGATTCATCTGCGATAAAGTGTCCCGCTTCGCCCGTCGGGTCTACCACGAAGACCGCCTCCACTTTCCGATGCGTCGGGTTGGTCGCAAAGGTGAAGGACAGTTTGCTCGCATCTCGTGGGACGAAGCGATCAACGAAATCACCACGCGCTTCACGAGCATTAGCCAACAGTGGGGCAGTGAAGCGATTTTGCCTTATCACTACGGCGGCTCGAACGGGTTCCTCGGCGATGAGTTCATGGATCATTTGTACTTCGCCACATTGGGAGCCTCTCGCATGGCGAAAACGTTGTGCGCGGCTCCTTCCACC
The DNA here is from genome assembly GCA_013140885.1 of Deltaproteobacteria bacterium. GTDB lineage: Bacteria > Desulfobacterota > Binatia > Bin18 > Bin18 > JABFSC01. Next base: position 1,790 of record JABFSC010000667.1, read on the forward strand.
GCCGTCTCACGGGATATGTATGGCCGTATGCCTGGAGTGGCGTTCGAGGATTATGTCCACGCCAAGTGCATCCTCGTCTGGGGCGCGAATCCCAAAGCTTCCAACATCCACTTGGTCCCTTTTCTCCGTCAGGCTAAGAAAAACGGCGCGTTCATCGCGTCCATCAATCCCGTGCAGGTCTTCTCTTCACAAGAGATCGACCTCCACCTCCCGGTGTTTCCGGGGACGGACCTGCTGATCGCCCTGGCCATGATTCGTTTATGGAAAGAGGCGGAACGGTTCGATCTGCGCTTTCTCCACGATCATGCCGATGGGCTGGAGTCGTTGTTGGCGCAGGCGGACCAATGGCCGGTTGAACGCGCGGCCCACGAGGCACGGGTTGATCCCCAAGCGATTCGCACCTTGGCGCAAGTGTACGCGGATGCGAGCCCAGCGCTCATCCGTTCTGGCTGGGGCATTGAGCGGAACCGCAACGGCGGGCAAGCCCTGGCCGCGATCCTGGCGATGCCCGCGTTGCTCGGCAAGTTCAGGGTGCGCGGTGGTGGCTACACCATGAGTAATAGTGGCGCCGCGCAGTTGGATACCGCCAAGGTGTTTGGTCCGCTCTCCTGGCAGACGCGCATCATTAACCAAAGCCAACTCGGCGCGATCCTCACCGAAAATTTGAGTCCTCCGATCAAAGGACTGTTCGTCTACAACTGTAACGCCGCGGTCACGGTGCCCGATCAAAACGCGGTGCTGCGTGGCCTCGCCCGCGAAGATTTGTTCACCGTGGTGTCGGAACAAGTGATGACGGACACCGCCAAGTACGCCGATATACTCCTCCCCGCGGTGACGTTTTTAGAGCAGCGGGAGATCAAGCGTGCCTATGGCAGTTATATCGTCGGTGGTGTGCAACCGGTCATCGCACCCATCGGCGAAGCGAAGTCCAATGAAGAAGTGTTCGCGCTGCTAGGACGGGCAATGGGCTGGCAACACGAGGCGTTCTTGTGGGATACCGACACCTGCATGGAGAAAGTGGCGACCACGTTGAAACTCCACCGCCAGGCCGCCGACTTGTCCACCTGGAGAGCGGGCAAAGGCCAGCGCTATGATTTTCCAGGACCAACGCCGACACAATTCGACACAGTGAGCCCTCGTACCACCGATGGGAAAATTCATCTGACACCATCCGCGTTGGGCAAGAGTCCTTTTCGCTATCAGCAGGAACAGAGCGAGCGGTTTCCGTTGGCGTTGATTAGTCCCAGCAACTCGAAAATGATCACCAGCATCTTTGGGGAGTTCAACTATCCTGAATTGTGGCTGACGATGCATCCACAGGATGCCAGCACTCGTCAGATCAACACTGGCGACACGGTGCGCGTCTTCAACTCCCTTGGAGAGGTGCTATGCCGTGCCAAGGTAGACACGGGAGTGCGCTCTGGTGTGGTGGCGATGCCAAAAGGAGCCTGGCGGAAATCCTCGCGCAATGGATTGACCTCCACCGCCTTATGCCCGTCGCATGTCAACGAGGTTGGTGGTGGAGCGTGTTTCAATGACGCGCGGGTTGAGGTGGAGAGGCAGAACTGAGCCATGTCGGGTGGGTCGAGACCCACTCGACGCACTGTTTTTTCTTGGGAAAATGTCCAACTCCACCGCGAGGTTCGGGCATTGTCCTCGCGATGTTCGCCTCGTTATTGCTGGGAGTGGAAAAGCAGTTTAAGAAAGACACAGCGATTAAGACTTCTTGCTTTCCGCCGATAGCACCCCTGAGACCTAGAAGTTCCTCAATTGCTCTAAATAACGACGTGGGATGAGGAGGACTCCTGCTTGGACGACAGTCTTACTCTTTTGCATACATTGACGTGGCGCAGCCGCCTACATGGTCTATGGCTTCGCTTCACCTTGTACCTCAGCGGAGCACGCTACACCGCGAAATTGATGCGGCTGGCGCACAAAAATATCCTAGTGCTTCAGCATTTTTGTCGCTGTCGAGAGGTCGAACAACTCCAATACGATGGCTCCTCCCGCTTCCGGCACCTCAGTTTTTACAGGGAAACGTTTCGTCAGTGTCTGCGGCTTTTTTCCCCGCTCCGGGCGGAACTCTCTACGCCGACGCACGAGCACGTCACTTCACCTCGGTCAGCGAAAAAAAAGGCGCGCGCCAAGAAGACTTCAGCCGCCAAAGTCGTGCCCACATGTCAGCATCCGCCACGACGACGGACCGCCCAATCGCTCGACACCGGCGCTCTCTCCCAAGTGGCGCGCGTGCCACAATTGCCCGCAACCGCCGCTCTCGCGACGAGCGCTCAAGAAAAGCCGTTGCCTCAGCATGGGAAGCTCCGCTTCAAGCTCCATACTTGGGTGCTTTGGCTCCGTTGTCTGCCGTATGATTGCCTCGCCAAGTGCAAATCCTTGTTACGCATCAAAAGCCACAAAGCCCAACAACGCCAATTCTATCAACAGGCCCAGCTCACGCTTTTGCAAGAACAACAGCGCATTGCCACATCCACGCAAGCCGCGTTGTTTCTTTCGTTAGCGACCGCCATCGATCTCAAAGCAGCGAGAGAACTGACCGCCGCCGGTCAGCTCGTTGGCAAACAGCGACAACATCGAACCATGACCGCGGAAGATACCGCGTGTTTCTACCACTCGTTAAATGCTCTCGACGGGAATCACGAAACCATTCGTGTCGCCGTCCAATAATGGAGACAATGGAATGCCCGAAAAAAACGAACTCTCGGTCCCGGCTCGCAACGCGAAGATGCCGGAGGCCCTCGACTCGACCATGCGCATCAATGCCCCGACGCTCGATTCTCTTCCTCAGCTCCTGCAAGATGACAAAATTCCCTGGCTGGACAAGAGAAGAGCCACCAAGGAGTTTCTCCGTAAGGAACTGATCCTCCTCAAAGAACGACTGGACCGAGCCGTGAAAGTCGAACGCGGACGGCTCGAACTGGCCACCGAGGCGGAACTCGCGCGCTTGAACACCCTCTTCGCCTTCGAGGCCCTGCGCACGCAAGCGACCCTCCAACGACTGTTTCAGACGTTGGGCATGGAAGTCATGGAGAATCTCGAAACGTTTATGATCGAGTACGCCAAGCAAACGTCTCGGCACAAGAAAGAGATCAAGCAGAGCAAGGAGATCGAAAGCTCGATGAAAAAGCGCCTCCTCGACCGCACCGACAAATCCTTCCACCACCTCATCGGAACTATCGAGAACGTGGTCGATAATTTGTTCTCGAAGATTGAAGTGACGCAGCAGTACAATAAGTTGTGATGCAGTCGTCAGTAGTCAGCTCAGGTAGGCTGGGATGACCAACGGGAATCCCAGCGTGACGCGCGGGAATTCGCTCTGTTCATTGTCAGAAGGCTCCAAACTATGAACAGTTCAGCCATTCTTCCTACAATTATCGGTTTGGGGTTGGCGTTTGGCGGCCCTCCACTCATCGCGAGTGTGAGCGAAAGGTCTACCAGTTCCGGTGGTATCCCCACAACCGAGTTGCTCAGTCAATTCGGCTTGGTCGCGATTTGCGCTGCCGTCCTTGCCATTCTACTGGTCTGGGAAAAACAACCCCTATCGGCAATCGGTTTGCAGCCTCCGCGGTGGCAATCCCTGGTGTGGGGGTTGGCATTGACGGGCTTCTTCGTCTTCGCTTTCTCGCCGCTGGCGTTCTGGCTGTTACAGCATCTTCGCCTCTCCGGCTTCGATGCCGGGCTTGCCAAACTCGCCCATCTGCCGGTGTGGTATCTCATCCTCGCCGTAGTCATCGGGGGGACGGTTGAAGAGATATTGTATCGAGGCTATGCCGTCGAACGACTCGCCTCCCTGACGGGCAGCTACTGGCTTGGTGGTCTCATTTCCGTTCTTGTCTTCGGTTTAGCCCACGTGCCGCTGTGGGGGTGGGGTCCAGCCGCGACGACGGTGTTGTCAGGAGGCGTGTTGACGCTTTGCTATGTCTGGACCAAGGACCTCAACGCAAACATCATCGCCCACGTGGCCACGGATTTTGTTGGCATCGTGCTCATGCCGCTCCTTGCGACGGCAAAGTGAGGGTAGCGGCTAACCTCCCACTGCCGTATCGCTGCCCGTGAGCGGATTGGAAGGACTCTGAAAGGTCTCGGTTGGGCAGCAAACGGGGACTGGGAGCGTTAGGCTACTTCCGCTAAGAATCTTACCGTCACGTTTTTTCCTATGGTCGGGGGTGGAAGCGGTCTGCCAGCTTGCTTCAGAAGCGTCACCCACTCCTCAACAATTTGGCACAGCTCGGCATACACCTGGGTCTCCTGCACGCCATGACAGCAGGGGCCAATAATCCCAGGACATTGTCCAACAAAACACTGATCCTCGTCCGACCATTCGACTAGCTTCACATACCGTGCACTGTCTTGCACGACTTTGACTCCTGTCCGTCTATTCCGCAAAGAAGCGATTCGCCGGGCGTGGCAACCCGAGATTCTCGCGTAACGTCGTCCCTTCGTATTCGCGTCGAAAGAGCCCGCGCCGTTGCAATTCCGGCACGACGTGATCGACGAAATCGTCGAGTCCCCCCGGCAAATACGGAAACATGATGTTGAAGCCGTCGCAGGCATCGGTCATTAGCCACTCTTCCATCTGATCGGCGATCATGGTGGGCGTGCCAACAAACGCCAAGCCACCATACCCACCAATACGTTGCGCGAGTTGCCGTACCGTCAGGTGCTCGCGCCGCGCTAGCTCCACGGTCCGCTCCCGTCCACTCTTGCTCGCATTGGTGTCAGGAATGTCCGGCAATGGCCCATCTGGGTCAAAGCCCGACGCATCATGCCCCAGCGCGATGGAGAGCGACGCGATCGCGCTGTCGTAATGCACAAGACTGTCGAGTCGCGCCCGCTTCCCCAGCGCTGCGGTCGCGGTTTCCCCCACCACGACAAACGCACCAGGCAACACCTTCAGATGGTCACGTGACCGACCGAGCTTTTCCATGCGCCCTTTGACATCGGCGTAAAACTCCCGCGCGCTCGCGATATGACCACCAGCGGCGAAGATCACTTCCGCTGTTTCCGCCGCGAGTTGGCGACCCGCTTCCGATGCGCCCGCTTGCACGATCACCGGCCACCCCTGAATCGGACGCGCGACGTTGAGTGGCCCACGGACCTTCAGGAACTCGCCGTGATGATCCAGCACGTGCATTTTGGCGGGGTCAAAATACTCGCCCGCTTCCACGTCGCGAATAAAGGCATCTTCCGCCCAGCTATCCCACAGGCCGGTGACCACATCGAAGAACTCACGCGCGCGGCGATAGCGGGTCGCGTGCTCCACATGTTCCTCAAGGCCAAAGTTCATCGCTTCATGCGGATTGCCCGACGTCACCACGTTCCAGCCCGCGCGTCCGCCACTGATGTGATCGAGCGACGCGAATTTGCGGGCGACATGGTAGGGTTCGTTATAGGTCGTCGAGGCAGTGGCGATGAGCCCTAGATGTCGCGTGACGACGGCCAGCGCGGGCAGTAGCGTCAACGGATCAAACGAGGCCACCGTCGCGCTGCGCTTGAGCCCCTGGATCGGCATGTTCAACACGGCGAGATGATCGGCCATGAAGAAAGCGTCAAAGCGCCCGCGTTCCAGGGTCTGCGCCAAGCGGACGAGATGCGGAAAATTGCAATTCGCGTCTGGCCAGGCACCAGGATAGCGCCAAGCGGCGGTATGAATACTGACTGGTCGCATGAATGCGCCTAAGCGCAAGGTTCGTGAGTTCGACATGCTCCCTCCCTTGGGGATGTGCTTCTGGTGATGCGTCAGGTGAATATCGTAGTGGTTGTAACACTGTCATCCGCGTGACGTAAAGAAGTGCGCTCCGGTCTTCCCCTACAGCGGGTTGCACTTGTTTGAGGAGATGGCTTTTAGATTCCCTCTCCCGGATGGGAGAGGGTTAGGGTGAGGGGGACCGACGATAGTCTCTTCACTCGTATGAGAACCGCTGTAGCCCAGCTTCGACCAGTGTGCTAATCCCGCGCCAAAGGAGGATTCTTCAATGCGCGAGAACGGACTCAAAAAGACCCTCAAATCTGGTGGCGTGGTCCTTGGTCCTTTGCTGTGGGACACGCATAGCCGCGGCGTGCTGCACACCTTGGCACAGGCGGGCATGGACTTCGTGATGATCTGCACGGAACATTCCGCCTATAGCCTGGAAACCGTCGTCAATATCGTCGCTCACGCTCATGCCGCTGGCATCGAGCCAGTCGTGCGCATTCCTGATCTTTCGTATGAGCATGTGACCCGCCTGCTGGATACGGGCTGTCAAAGCCTCATCGTCCCGCACGTCAAAACGGGAGCCGAAGTGCGTCGGTTCATCGAAATGGCGAAGTACTATCCCGAAGGCAAACGAGGCATGGCGCTTCTTTCCGGGGCCAACACCAATTATGAGGATGTTGATCCACTCGCCGCGATGGCGCACGCGAACGCGCAGACGTTGCTCGGTGTCATCATCGAAACCAAGGAGGCGTTGGAGAATGTCGAGGAGATCGTCATTCCGGGGATCGATCTCGTGCTGGTCGGCCATCAGGACTTGGCGCAGAATCTCGGCATTCCTTGGCAATTCGACAATCCGCTGTTACGCGAGGCGAACGCGAAGGTGAGAGCCTTGTGTCAAAAGCATGGGATCGCGACCGCGGGAGCCGTCAATCGACCAGAGAACATGCAGTCCGTGGTCGCCAGTGGCGCGCAGTATTTGTTATATGGCACCGACCTGATTCTCATGCGTCGCGAAGCCCAGCGCGCGGCTGAGGCGCTGGCTCCGTTGCGCAAACGGTAGTCCGTTTCCCATCCACAAGACTCGTAGACGGAAAGACCGAAAGATTGTTACACTACGCGACCGAAAGGAGGATCGTATGAAATTCGGCATCTTTTATGAACTCTCCGTCCCACGCCCGTGGGATCACGAGGCGGAACGCAAAGTCTACATGAACGCGCTGGAGCAAGTCCGGCTCGCCGATGAGCTGGGCTTCGATCAAGTCTGGGCCGTCGAACATCACTTCCTTGAGGAGTATTCACATTGCGCGGCCCCGGAACTGTTCCTCACCGCATGCGCGATGCAGACCAAGGACATTCACGTTGGTCATGGCATCGTGGTCTGCGTCCCCGAATTCAACCACCCGATTCGTATCGCCGAACGCGCCGCCGTGCTCGATATTCTCTCCGGTGGTCGTCTGGAGTTTGGCACCGGTCGCTCCGCCACGTGGACGGAACTGGGAGGATTCCGCGCCAACCCCGATGACACCAAGAAGAGTTGGGACGAGTTCGTGCACTGTATTCCCAAGATGTGGATGCAGGAACGGTTCAGCTATGAAGGCAAATACTTCTCAATGCCGTCGCGCGCGGTGCTGCCCAAGCCGTATCAAAAGCCCCATCCGCCGATGTGGGTCGCGGTCACCAGCCCTGGCACCGAACTGGACGCCGCCGACCGTGGCATTGGCAGCCTGGGGGTGACCTTCACCTCGTTCGCCGAGCAAGAGTCCAAAGTCAAGGAATATCGTCGCCGCATTCAGAACTGCAATCCAGTTGGTGGCTTCGTCAACAATCAGGTGAACACCGTCAACTTCCTATACTGTCATGAGGACAGCGACACCGGCACGAAGGTCGGCATGCGCATGATCCAGCATTTCAACTATCTGGCCGCGCAACTCGACATGGCCAAGGAAGCTGTGCCCACGAAGTCGTATCCGTCGGCGGGGTTGCTCCCGTCCCTGCGGCGACAAGCCAGCAGCCCCGGCGAACAAGCCAAGGCCCCGGAAGGCATCGCGGTCGGGAACCCCGCCCACCTGATTAAAGAGTTGAAAAAGTGGGAAGCGTGTGGCGTGGACCGGGTAAGTTTTATGATGAACGCGGCGGAGATCATTCCGCAGGAACAGGTCCTGGCCAGCCTGCGATTGTTCGCCAAGGAAGTGATGCCCGCCTTCACGGATTCGCGCGCGCGGGTCGCGGTGGTGGGAGGAGGTCGCTAATGCCTCTCTTTGGCAAACAAGATGTGCAGACCGTTGCGACGCGCGCCCCGTTGATGACGGGCTTTGACAGTGAGCCGTGGGAACTCAAGGGGGTGGAGATTCTGCAATTGAGTTTCGAGGTCGTCGAAGGGCCAGCGGAATATCTGGTGCCTCCGGCGTTGCATCCCAGCATCCCGCCATACGCGGCCTTGTCGGTGGCGCGGATTCCCGCGAGTCCGGTCGGACCTTTCATGCTCGCCCAGGTGCGACTCGTGGTGCGCGCGGGCATTCGGCCCCGCGCCTACTTGTTGGGGGCGTACACCGATTCGGAAAAAGCGGCCACGGAATTGCGCGCGCGCTGGGGCTTCTCGATCAACACGGGGACGGTCACGCTGCAATCACGGCATGATCGGGTGATTGGGCAGGTGGAGCGCGATGGCCAGACGATCTTGAGCATGGAGCTGGAAAATCCCGAACTGATTTCCGGCGCGGATGTGACGATTCTCGACGGATTGCATCTCGTGCGGAAAGTCGAGAATGGGAAGGAAGTGCCGCTGATCGTGCAAGTCGATCCTGAGTACGTCTTTCACAGCGCCAATCGTGGGCGCCCACGGTTACTGGCGTTGCAATCAGACGCCTGGGGAGCGGAGAACCGGTTGCGTTGCACCTACCCGATGCACGCGGTGTTCTGTCGTTGTGATACCGACCTGCCGAAGCTCCGCTTTGCGATGGACCCGGTCACTCCGGTGACGCAAGGCGGTAGCCGTCGGCTGGCGGCGTGAATTACCATTGAGAGATCGGGCGATTGAGTCATTGGGGGGTGCGATTCAAAGTGCGGGGGCAGAGCCCCATCAGGCTGCCGCCGCGAGTTGTCCCCAATAGGAGTCCCACTCCTGATTCGCTCGGACCACCCGCAGGGCGAGCATCGGTTCCACATGCTCCGTTTTCCACCAGGCCCCGGGTAATTTGAGGCGGTGCTGAATCACGTATCGGTGAGCGCTCTCCACTTCCCCGGAGCCAATGGGCAAGCCTTTCGCGATCGCCCCCTGGTAATCCAGGTGGTGCGGGCGGTTGTGCAAATACCGGATACAGGCCCGGACGGGCGCGTGGTCATTCGCGACTGTCTCCGCTTCCACATACTCGCCTAACTGGGTTAGGACCGCAGCCCCCTCATTCTTTTGCAACCGCTGCTTCTGGGCTGCCAGCCAGGCGTGGGGGGCGGCGGGGGCACAGGTGGAAGCCGCCGCCGCCAGATAGTCGCACACATGGTAAAAATCAACCAAATAGCTAGCTTGCACGCCAAAGGTCGTCGTAAATTGCTCGGCGATCCACGGCGCGCCATCGCCCAGGCCATGAACCTGGGTGGTCGTGCCAAACCCCGCCGCCACCGCACAGGAGAGCAACGCCTGCCCACTCGCCTCCACCGGGCGCCCAAAGGTCGCGGCAAACTTCGGCGTTACACTGCCGGGGGTGTGGACCATGCTTAAGCGCGCTTCCTGCCACTGTAAGGTTTTGTGTTTGCGTTTATCCCCCGCTTCCTCACGACTCGTCACAATGGGCACCATCGAGCCATCAAGTTCTCCGATCTGTTGCGGGCAGCCGGGCGTGGTCACCGGCACCGGCTCTCGGTCCTGCTGGGCCCGCATCTGTGCCCCATGCCGTTCGGTGATCTTCCGCACGGTACTGCCCCCAATCGTCACGCCGTAATGTTCCTGCAACTTCTTGGGCACTTGGCCAAAGGCATGGTCTGCGCCAAAGTCGGTCATCGCCCGTTGCAACGGCCGCGAACAACTCCGCGGGCTTACGGCGGCCGAGGCCAGAAACGGGCGGACCTGAAGGCCCGCGCCCCGCAAGACCGGTTCGCTCACCGTGATGACCCCGAAGAGCGTATGCCACCAGACTTTTTTTTTCCGTTGCCCTGCAGGGCCGGCTCTTGGTGGCGCCTCGTCTCGGTCGCTTTTTGCACCGCGCGCTCTGCCCACCCTTGTAAGGCGTCATGCCCCAGCTTGCGGATTTCTTCCAGCACGGCCTGTTCTGCGGCATCGGCTTTGGTGCAATCGCCGGCCACGTTTTCCACAACCTGAAGTAAGGTTTCCATCCGCTCACGCAGGTGCGGATGGTGATTGAGACGGGAGAGAAAAAGCTCATCTGTATTGGAGTGCATGCTCCATGTCAAAGCAAAGTGTCGCCTGGGCCACAAGCCCCGCACTTTGAATCGCACCCGTCATTGGGTCATTGAGTCATTGAGGAAAACAATCGCAGAATTCTTCAATAGCCCAATGATTCAATGACCCGATGGCCCGATCACGTAATGACTCAATTCTCCTGTGTCTCCCCGCTCGCCTCTTCTTCTTCTGGCAACCACCACTGACTCATATCCATTTCAATCGCGGCAAACGGTTCCGCGCGTATCACCTCCGCGCCACCGTAGGCGCCAACATCAACCCACCGTCCGCCGTCGAGGCGGTAGACTTCCAGCGTGTGGACACTGGGATCAACTAACCACAGGTGACTGACGCGCTCGCGGGCATAGATGGGCTTCTTGCGGGTCCGGTCAATACGCGCGGTGCTGGTGGAAAGCACTTCACACACCCAATCCGGAGCCATGTCAAAATAGGGAACGTCGTGGAGAACCGGCATCCGCTCACGTCGCCACCCGGCAAGGTCGGGAACCAGAATATCCGTGCCAAGATGCAGTTCGGGCTCGAACAGAATCCACCATCCTCCTGGTCCGCCGCCTCCCCCTAAACGACGTGAAAACGGTCCGATCTCTTGGTGAATGACGCCGGTCGCGAGCGCATGTGCCGAAGCTGGACGCGGGGAGGTGATTAACTCACTGTCCACAATTTCGGCAACCAGGTTGTCTGGCACTCGCAGCAGGTCTTCGTAGGTTGCGTTGCGCGGGGCTGCGTTCATGATTCCTCCGGTGAGGCAATGCCTCATATTGGAATGTCGGGGGTTTTGAATCTCTCCCGCTCCCCATTCTTACTCGTCGGTTTTGTCCGCTTTCTTTGAGAGGTCATGGTCTCCGACTACTTCGACAGAGGAAGCGCGCTGTTCACCATGAATCCGCCGAAACCACTCCTGGCGCTCATCGGGGGAGCGCCGATACCATCCAACCGGCACGATAGCCTGGGATCCGCACGTCGGGCACGCCCCCCGCAAGACGGACGTCAGTCGATTCTCACAACTGGTGCAGTAATAGGAGAATCTTGGTTTTTCCGTTGCCACACATCCTCCGCTTGTTCATTCCGGGGTGCCCGTCTCTCAAGCTCTGCGCGCCACCCACACTTGCTCCCCACCGGCGCGAAACGGCCCACGTTGGAAATCACCATACAATGCCTCGACTTTATAACCACATAACTCCAAGAGGTACCGCATCTCATAGCGGTGCACATAGCGCAGCGTCAGCGGTCGGTATGTCCGCGCGAGCATATCGCCGTCCGCATCCAACTCCTCAAAGATGAAATACTGCTCAATGAGTTGTTGTTCAGGGTCATACTGCGTCGTCGCCCAGACCACGATGCGATGGCCGGAGGTTGGATCAATGAACTCCGAATCCTTTTTCTGCGCCGAACCCAGCGGCCCCAGATGCGCCGCGATGACCTCAAGGTCGGGATCAAAGACATTGAAAATCAACCGTCCCTCGTCGGTGAGATGTTCGCGAATGCAGGTCAGGGCCTGTCGTTGCGCCTTCGCCGTGAGCAGGTGCAGAAACGCGCGGTACGGAATGATCGCCAGCGGAAACCGTTCCGTAAGATCGAAGTCGCGCATGTCGCCTTCCAGGAGCGAGACCCGTCCTTGGACATCGGGGCTGAGTTTCGTGAGTTTCTGACGCAGCAGCGCCAGCATCGTGGGTGCACGGTCTAGCCCAACGATGGTAGCCCCAGATTTAGCGATCGGCAGCAAGATGCGCCCAGTCCCGCACCCCAATTCCAACACTGGCGAGCCTGCTTTCTGGGCTTCCTCCACGTAGAATTGCATGTCTCCTTCAAGACCAACGAAGCAATAGTCGTAATAATCGGCCTCTGGGCCGGTGTATTCTTTCATGAGTCCGCGCGTGCTTTCACAATCCGCATCTGGGTGATCCGATCCAGCCGAAAGGTCCGCTCGTCCCGTCGGAGGTGACAATAGGCGCGCAGATACAGCGTGTCGCGATTCGGCACGATGGCGAGGGGATCAACTCGGCGAATACTCACCACTTGTGTCTGTGTCACATAATGAATTTCGAGGCTGAGGTGGTTGGTCAATGCCTCGCTGAGCAGTGGCGGAAGCGAGGCCACCTCGTCTCCCACGGGCTGAAGCAAGGCGGCCGCGGGCGTGAGGAAATCGGCGAACGTGGCACGCCGTGTTTCGATCAGGTCTCGCGACATTGTGCTGAACACCCGCCATGTCACTTCCGCATCCTGGAGCGCGCGATGGCGCTGAAGGTAAGGAATGTGTAAGGCTTCGGCGACCGCTCCCAGGTTATTTCGCGCGAACGCATAGTAGCGGCGCGCGAGGGCAAGCGTATCAATCACGTGTGTCACCGGCAGTGGTGTCCCCAGGCGCTGAAACTCGGCCGCCAGGAAACCAAGGTCGAATGGCGCATTGTGGGCGACGAAGAGACAGTCCTCAAGCTGACGGCTCACCTCTGCGGCAATGTCTGAAAATGTGGGGGCGGTGGCGAGCATTTCTGGCGTAATGCCATTCACGGCGGCCGCGCCGGGCGAGAGCGGACGACCGGGATTCACCAATGAGGTGAATGACGTCGGTTGTTCCTCTCCTTGAACCCGGACAATGGCGACCTCGCACACCCGGTCGCCAAACGCGGAGGACAGTCCCGTTGTTTCGACGTCAACCACAGCGAACGCAACGTCCGACATACCGCCCCCTTAGTGGGTGAGTTTCGGCTGCGGCATCGTCAGCACTCCGGGGGACGGCGCGAGGCCGAGTTGCGCGGCTAACTGGGCAAGCGGTTGTACCTGCTGCACGGTCCGCATGAGCACGGTCGTCGGATTCTCTGGATCAATCTCGTCGTCATCCTCAAACAATCGTTCAAGCACCAATTGGCGGAAGCTCGTCTTCCGGCGGGGAAAGACCTCAAGCTGAACATCGGCGGTCTCCGCGATTCCCGCCGCCGCTTTTGTCAGTCGTAGCGCGAGAGGGAAGCCCCCAAGCTCGTCAACCAAGCCCAAGGCTTTCGCGTCTTCTCCGGTCCAGATCCGCCCTTTCGCGACTTCGAGGAGCTTGTCCTTGGGCATCTTTCGCCCTTGCGCCGCTTTGCTCGTGAAATCGTCATACACGCGATCAAGTTCCTGTTGAAATTGCGTCCACTGCTGCGGGGTGTAGTCACGGGTCGCGCTCCACAGCGTTGCATTGGCGCTGGTATGGACTTCATCCCACGACACGCCGATCTTCTCCCAGAAGCCCCCCATTAACATCTTCCCGGCCAGCACCCCAATGGATCCCGTGATCGTGCCGGGCTGGGCCACGATTTTGTCCGCCGCCATCGCCACGAAATACCCGCCGGAACCCGCCACGTTGCCCATGGACACGACCACCGGTTTCCCGGCTTCTTTCGCCCGGAGGGTTTCTCGCCAGATCGTATCGGAGGCGATGTACGAACCACCAGGACTATCCACGCGGAAGAGAATCGCCTTGACTTCCTTGTCTTCGACGGCGGCACGGAACGCCGCGGTTACGGTGTCGGACCCCAACCCCGCGCTGCCAGACATCGGGTCATACGACCCTTTGCCGCGCTGCACGGCGCCCACTCCATAAATCAAGGCAATCGTCTCCCCCGTCTCATGTGGGCGACCAGCACGCGCCAGATATTTGGTGAACTTGAGGGGCTTGGCTTCAGTACCCACCTGTTCTTTCACCTTTGTCGCTACTTCATCGCGATAGGCGAGGCCATCCAGCAATTTTTCCGCGAGCGCCACTTGTCCAGGGAGCGGGCCTCGGTCCGCCAGCTTCCGTACCGTGTCCTCGGAAAGCCCGCGGGCGGTGGCGATCCCTTGGACAATCTGGCCAAACTGGGACTCCATCACTTTTTGGGTCGATTCTCGGTGCGGCGCGGTGTATTTTTGCTGAGTGAAGGTGTTTAACGCGCTTTTATATTCCCGTCGGTGATCCATGCGGGGCACGACCCCAAGCTTGTCGAGGGTCCCGCGAATAAAGGGGGTCTCGTACATGAGGCCGGTCAGCCCGACATCACCAGAGGGTTGGAGGTAAATTTCGTCAAACGCGGTCGCGAGATAATACGCGCCAGTGCCAGGGCTCGACTCTCCAAACGCTTCCGCGTGCACGATCGTGGGTTTGCCGGACTCACGAAACGTCAGGATGGCATCACGAATTTCCTGAATCTGCGCGAGTCCGAGCGCATTTCTCCCGATCCGCGCGACCACCGCCACCACGCGCGTATCGCTCGCCGCCATTTCCAGCGTATCCAACACATCACGAATCGCTGGGGCCTGTGGCGAGAACACCCCAGTCACGGAGTTGTCTTCCTGGTGTTCCACGAACGCTTGCTCAAAATTGATTTCGACGATGGTTTTTTCTGGAATGTCCTCTCCTCCGGTGGCACGGTAGAGCATGGAAACACCGATCAGGCTGGCGATCACCATCATCACCACAGCACCACCGATGACTGCAAGAATCCGCACGATCAATCTTCGCATACACACGACCCTTTCCCCGATACGAGTTTCACGTTGTCGCTCGTACCCTAGCAGAGAGAAGATGGGAAACAAAAGGGAGCAGTCCCTAGCGGAGGGGCGCTGAACAAAAAAAGAGCGGGATGCCCTGGAGGGCACCCCGCTCCGACGGACGAGAAGCGGAGTGGGCGAAAACGAAAGGACTACTTTCCCTTGCGTAACAATTCCATTAGCTCAAACCGACGTGGTGAGAAGTCCTCGGAAAAGAGGTGATGCGCGGTAATCATTTGTGAGGCATGATCCTGGGCAAAGCTGACCCAGGTCGCGCCCAGCGGCACTGGGAGCCGCACGCCGTTCGCGCCGGGAACGAAATCCGGATTAGCATGCACCATCAAGGTGAGACGGACGAAGTCGCCTTGCGGGTCGTAACTCAAGACACACAGCGGTGTATAGGTTTGCGCATCAAGATAGAAGGTGCGCTTGCTGTAAGGATGCGTGCCTTTGGGCGTCGATTCCAGCACCACAACGCGCCGGAGTTCCCACGGGGTCGCCGGATACCAGTTGTTTTTGCCCGCGAAAGTCAACTGATCGCCTTGAACGAAACCGGGCATCAACATGACCTGCTCGCCCTTATAGGTCCACGTGTACTCGTGCAGGTAGCCGATGAAGAAGAATGGCGGCTGCTCCTCGGAGAGAACATCGTAGCGCCCACCCCCCATGCGGGTCATCAGGTTAACGTACCCTTTGCGCGTGCGACGATTTTGCGGACTGTAGCTGAGATCGTCATACGGGGTGTTCTCATCGTCATACATCGTCGTGATCCGCATGAACCCCTCTTGGTCCGACGGGGCGATGGATTCGAACATCGCCTTGACACGGATGCCACGCGCTTGCCATTGCGTATCGTTCTCTTCCTGCCCGACCCGGTCCATGCCATACCGCACGCGCATGCGTCCGATATTCGACCGGTCGATGGTCCCGTTGTTGTTCACGCCCTGCATGGTCCCACGCATTTCCATGGTATTGGGCATATCGCGATAGCGGAAATTCCACGCGACTTGTTCCCCCGCGCGAGGGTCATTGGGGTCGATCACTGGGAATGGTCGTCCACCTTGATAATGGTCGATCTTGTAGCCGCCATTGAGTGCTACTTTCCGCACATTCGCCGCCGTTGCCGTCACGTAAGATTCGCGGATGGGCATGTCCGTCGTGGCTTGGACGGTGATGGTCAGGTCGCCGGCTTGCAGTAAGCGCAAGACTTCCACGGGGAGCACCGGCTCGGCGAGTTGCCAGTTCTGCTGATTCAGCGTTACTCCTGGAGTGATCGGTCCCGCTTGCGAGGTGTCCGGGGTGGCAAGAACGAATGTGGCCCGGACCACATCGGGAAGAGTGGTGGGGTCGGCGGTCGCCAGCGGGGTCACGGCAAGGGTACTTCCCAAGACCATGCCCCAGAGAAATCCACGGTGCATACGATACGACTCCTTGTGTCACCCGGCAGTTGCCTGGGCGCGCGGTTATGATATGACTCTTCAGTCTAGTTTTGAGACTGTTGAGATGTCCTGACAGTACAATTTTGAGACTTTCAAGTCAAGCGAGGAACCATGACCTTGTCCTCTCGTGCCCCGTCCACACCACGTCTCCGTCGTCCACGCAAGCAATCCTCAGCGGTCGCACTCCCGCGGGACGGAAAAGAGGAACCCACCAGTTCCCGTCGGACTGTTATCGAAGAGCACCTGCTTGATGTGGCGGCCAAGCAATTCGCCAGCACGGGCTATCGGCAAACGACGCTCGAAGAGATCGCCCGCCATGCTGGTATCGCCAAGGCGTCGATGTATCGCTACTTCGAGAACAAGCAGGAATTGTTGGCCAAAATCTTCGTGAAAGTCGCCACCACCTTCACCACCAGCCTCCAACCGATATTGACGACGACGCTGCCGCCAGAGGAAAAGCTGCGGCGGGCCGTGCGCCATCTGCTCCACACCATTGGTGAGAATGTGTCGTTCTTCACTGTGTTTTACAGTGAGGAAGGTGACCTGCCCTCCAAGCTCCGCGCGGAAGTGATGGAGACCCGCCAACGGCTCGCCGCCAATCTGGAGAGCATCCTCTTGGAGGGGATGGAACACGGGAGCTTTCGCGCCCTTGACGCGAAGCTGATCGTCTATGCGATCGTGGGCATGTGCGGGTGGCTCCATAAATGGTACGGCACGGGCGAAGCGCGGTTGGAAGATGTGACCACGGCCTTTGTCAGCCTGATTGAACACGGCTGTCTCGCGACGCGTGGTACGGAAGCGCAAGCGGGGCTCACGGATCGATTACGACATGTCCAAGACTTGCTCGGCTCCGCCATTGGCCAAGCGGAACGGCTGGAAAAAAATGTGCAACCAGGAAGACGCTCCTAAGCCTTCCTGATAAGGCGGAAGCCCTTCCCGACGACTCTGAACTCCACGACTCCGAACTGTTTTTTGACGACTCCGAACTCCGAACTGTTTTCCTATGCCCCAACGCACCCTATTCATTCTCTCCCTCGCCGTGTTTGTCACCATGATGGGCAACAGCATGGTGATTCCGTTTCTGCCACTCTATGTGCAACAGTTTGGCGTGAGCGAATTTGGCGCGGGGCTCCTGTTCAGTGTTCATGCCGCCACCCGCACCATCATTCTCCCTTTTATTGGCACGTTGTCAGACCGGTGGGAGCGCAAAACCTTTCTTCTGGTTGGCGTGCTTTGCTACACGCTGTCGTCACTGGCGTATATTCCCGCCGGAACTTTGTGGTCCTTTATCTTGATTATGGTCGTGCATGGGATCGCCACCGCCGTGGTGCATCCGATCGCGATGGCGTACGTCGGCGACCTCGCCCCGAAAGGGCAGGAAGGACAATATAGCGGCTACATCAACACGGCCATGCTTGGTGGCATCGGCGGCGGTCCGCTCATTGGTGGGGTGCTCAAGGACCTCTTCAGTATGCGGACGAACTTCGTCGTCATGGCCTTGCTCAGTATCTGCGCGCTCATCCTGCTGGGGTTCTTCCTGCCGACCGTGCGAACGCAGAAAGGCGGGACGCGCACGGCCTCGGCCTCGCTGTGGTCGTTGCTGGCTTCTCGGCAAGTCGTGGGGATCGCGGGGTTCCGCTTCGGGTATGCGCTGACCAACGCGCTCACCTGGGTTTTTCTGCCGCTGCTGGCAACCCACCTG
>JABFSC010000457.1 GCA_013140885.1 Deltaproteobacteria bacterium
GTCACCAAGAGGTCGGCGGAAAGGTCCAGACTCATTTCGGCGACTTGAGTGGCAATAGCGAGTACGGAACCTGGGGCACGGAAGGCGTCAATGACTCGGCCATGTTGCCGCACGCGGTCTTCATAGCGAAACCGGCTGTGATAGATGAGAGGGGAAAGTCCGCGCTGTTCCGCTTCTTCGGCATATTTGAACGCGCGATTCACGGTGTTGACCACCCAGAGCACTTTCCCATTGGCTGCGAGCGTCTGCGACACGACCGCCCACGGGTCGTCACTGAGGCTCCGTTGATACCGGGGCAGGTTTTCCAAATCACTGGGGCCAGTCACAATCTCCAGTGACTCTCCTAGCGCGGCTAACGCGTCATCTAATGCGACCTGCTTTTCCCGCGGAAGGCTGGCCGTCATCAGCAGACAGGGAACCCCGCGACACGCGGTCAGAAACCGCAGCAATGCGGCGAACAATCGTGCATCGTAGGCATGAATTTCATCGAACACGAAGGCGGCGTCGGCAAAAGCGGGCCACGCATATAGCCCGCGTCGATGATTTTGTGTCAGCCCCAGCACGGTATCGACCGTGCAACTGGTGATGCAGGTAGACCAGGCGTCAAGGGCAGCCAGTGGATCGGTCTGTTCCCCTTCGTCATCGACACCAAGGAGCGTGAGATCGACGGACGCGCGACCATGCACCAATCGCGCGTCAAGCGTCGGGTCGATCAAATAATCGCGAAAGCCTTCGGTAGCAGTGCCCGTGGTTGGATACGAGAAGAACAGGCGTTTCCCAGGAGCCCGTTGCGCCGCCCACAGGTAGGCTCCGATGGTTTTTCCGCTGCCACACCCCGCTTGCGCGAGGACCACGCGCGCCGTCGCATTTCCCAAGGCCGCCTGAAACGGACGTGGCGGCATGCCTTGTAACCGATCCGCGACGATTGCCCGCATTTGCTCAGGAGTGGGCCGTTGTCGGAGGGCCTGCGTTATCCAAACCGCGATTTTCTCGCCTTCTTTCGGAAGGGCCGAGCCCGCGACATCGGCGGCGATAAGGCACGCTTTCACCACCGCGAGAAACCGGCGTTGTTCATCACCGCACGAGCCCCAATACGCCAAAGCCGTTCTTTCAAGCCGCATCAATCGCTGGTGGAGCGAGGTATTGCCAACAAGCAGCCACTCGGTATTCGCCAAAGCGGGAGGATCACCCAAACCCAGCCATTTCGCTCCCACGGTGAGGGTCTGACGGAAATCCGCATGGCCGAGGAAGAGAGACAGTCGCACCCCCGTCCCCTGCGGAAGTTCAGGGGGCGGGAACTTTCTGTGATGGCCAGCCGCCGCCCAGAGCACAAAATTGAGAGACGCTGCGTCATCCGAGGTCGTTATCAACCATTCCCGCAACGATGTGTCCTGGACGATCAGCAACGACAAGGCTTCGTGGCGTATCGCTTGGCGATCTTTTCGCTGTCCTCGTACCATTGCCTGGAATTGGTCGTTGGCCTTGCCCAGATCGTGACAGAAGGCCGCAGTCAGTACGGCTCGCCGAAAGGGGTCCCGCCACGTGTCCACCGGCAGCCCGACGGCGCGCATTTGCGCGTCCCCACTCTCATCAAGCAACGCTTCCGCCGCGGCCATCACATTGGCCGTATGGCCCGATAACGTTTCCAGTCCTCGCGGTTTTTGGACTGTCTGACTACTCTTCGCGAGTAATCTTGCGGGGGGTGTCATTTTTCGCCTCCTTTCGTTGGCACGAACACCCCACACCCCATCCGCCGCCGTCCGCCGAGTCCTTTTTCTTGTACAGCCAACGATTCCTCTGCCGTGAGTCCAGTCATCCCCATCTCGAACCCGACCACTTGTTTGTCTCTCACTCGGAATGTCCGTCGTTCTCCTCTGTGGAGTTCACCAACGACACTGAGGTTTGCAAGCTGTCGTCTGACCGCTTCAATGAATGCCGTTTCTTCCATGAATCCTTTGATCGTGACGAGTCGGGCTCGTAGACTTGTCACGGGAAGCAGTCCACGGACCTCAGGCACTCCAACTTGAATGACGTGCCCGTCTACCTCCAACTGCTTCCCCGCCAGCTTGAGGTGCGTGCGAATCTGCTCGTCCGGGAGCCTCAGAATGAGACGCGACAAATCCGTCAGGTGGAGTTTGCCATCCCCACCATACACCCCACGAATAGGATGGACGCCAACCTCTTGATCCGCGTGCAACTCGGGAGCAATACGGCTGAGCGCCGCATACAGGGCGTAGCCATGATCGACAGGAACGGTGGAGCCGGTGAGGCGAAAAGCAAGGTCGATATAGGGCATACTATGTCTCCAACACTGGGCCGCCCTGCGACACGCTCAGGGCGAACCGGGGTTCAGGTTTGTTCAACTCAGCGGACAGTATCAAACAACCGTGACATCCGGGGTCACTCGTTTCATGCCTGTGAAAATATTTTTCGTGCCTCCTCTCGGACTTTTTCACGGAGGGCATCAGGCTGGAGCACGCGCACGCCGCTGCCGAAATTGAGAATCCATCCGACCAGCTCGCGCGTGTCCGCCACCTGTAACGTCATGGTGAGACTCCCATCTTTGTGCACGACCACCCGCTGACTCGGATGCCATTGGCGATCTTTCACCCAAGCCGCCGTTGCACGATCGAAACGTAATGTCACCGCCAAGGGAGTACCGCGCATCACCACCAAGGCATCGCGGAGGTAGGAATCAAGATCGAAGGTGAGAGGTATCTGACAAGGCTGATTGGTGATCGTCAGCGACCGAATGCGATCAATCGTGAACATGCGCACGTCGCGGCGCAGATGGCAGTAGGCGATGAGATACAACGCGCCCGCCATATACCAGAGATGATACGGATCGACATCGCGTCGATTGGTCTTGTCGCGTGAGGCGGAGTAGTACCGCATTTGGACCGTGCGATGTTGCGTGATGGCCCGCGTCAGTTGGTCGATGGTCTGCCGATGCTGGCGATAGAGGTTGTGCGGGCCAAGGCCGACCGACAAGTAGCCCTGCATCTGTTGGACATACGCGAGCCCTTCGGGTGGGATGACCGTGGTGGCTTTGCTCAAGGCTGAATCGAGAGAGGTTTTGATCTCCGTCCCTTCCAGCGGTTTCAGGAGGTCTCGACTGAACACCAAGGCCATCAGTTCCGTGGACGAGAGCGCCAAGGGTGGGACGTTGCGGTAGCCGTCCATCAAGCGCCAACGGGTGTGGCCGTTCACTCGTTCGGTTACCAGGGGAAAGCGCGCTTCGAGCGCTTCCAGATCACGGCGAATCGTGCGGGGGTGGCGCACGTAATCTTCCGAGATCGCATCCGCGAGTTCCTGGAGCGTCGCGCCACGGGGACTTTCCAATTTCTTCAGGAGTATCCACTGTCGCGAGACTTGATCGTTGCGGGGCATATTCCTCTCCCTCCTCATTCAAAGGAAAAGTCACTTGATCCCCCTCACCCTAGCCCTCTCCCAGCCGGGAGAGGGAACTCGGAACTCAAAACTCGCTCACTTCATGCCATTGCCCTCTCCGCAATCCGCAATCAGCAATCCCAAATCTGCGATTTACCGAAACGCGGGCATCACTTCCCGCGCGAACAGCTTCAACGTCCCCAGAAACTCATCTTGGGCGATGTCACTGAACACGATGGTGAACAGCGAGACCCCTTTGCGATTCTTTTCCTTCACGCCTTCGATGAACCCCGCCGGATCGCCGCGTAGAGAGGTCCTATCGAGATCGGCCAAGCGCCCCAGCGTCTGTTTCGCCATCGGATACTTGCGCTCGAAGTCCGCTTGGTCCTTCCCCAGCACGCCAATCACCTGTTCCGAGATGGTGATCTCCTCCGGGTTCCGGCCAAAGCCCTTGCAGTAATCGACAATCACGCCCCACTTCTTTTCGAGCCGATGCGAGGCCGCCGCCGGGCAGTTCCAGCCGTCCGCGTGTTGCGCCACCAGCTTGAGCATCTTTTGCTCGGCGACCGCACCAATAGTGATGGGCGGATGCGGTTTCTGCACTGGCTTTGGGTTGTTGTAGGCTTCCGTGATCTTGTAATACTTCCCGTCGTAGGATGGCTTCTCCTCGGTGAACATCTTCTTGATGATCTCCACACCCTCCCTCAGCTGACTCGCGCGCACGCCGCCGGACGGGAACTCATACCCGTAGGCTTTGTATTCCTCGTCCATCCAGCCCGCGCCCATGCCGACCTCGACGCGACCGTTGCTGATGTTGTCCAGCGTCGCCAGCATCTTGGCGAAGAAGGCCGGGTTTCTGTATGAGTTGCAGAACACCAAGCCACCAAGGCGGAGTTTCGTGGTCGCCGCCGCCAAGCCCGACAGCACCGTCCAGCTTTCGAGATAATCGAGGTGCGGGGCCCCGCGTACCCACATGTGATCGGGTAGCCAAATCGAATGAAATCCGTACTCCTCGGCGGCGAGCGCGCGTTCCTTGAGAATCGAAAAGTTCAAGCCAACCTGTGGCTGAAAGAGCGCGAATTGAATCGGTCGTGTCATGGTCTTCCTCCTTCTTCGGTGTCATTTGGGACGGCCGGCGTTTGGCCCTTACGGCTCCTACCATAGGCTGCACGCTCTATGCTATATGCCATCGGTATGAACTTTGAACTGACGCCCGAACACCTGATGTTGAAGGACTTGTGCCGCGACTTCGCGCGCAAGGAGATCGCTCCCTACGCCGACGAATGGTTCGACGCTGAGCATTTTCCCGTCGAGGTCTATCGCAAGATGGCTGACCTTAACCTCATGGGCTTGTTGATCCCGGAAGAGTATGGCGGCACCAACGCGGGCACCATGGCGATGGTGGTCGCACTCGAGGAAATCGGCAAGGTCGATCAGTCCATCGCCACCACGCTGCAAGCGCATCTGACGATTGGTTCTCTGCCGTTTCTGCACTTCGGCACGGAGGCGCAAAAGAAACAGTGGCTCGCGCCGCTGGCCCGTGGCGAACGGTTAGGCGCGTTTGGTCTGACCGAGGCGGAGGCGGGTTCGGACGCGGCCAATATCCAAACCACCGCGCACCGTGACGGTGACTCGTGGGTGGTGAATGGCACTAAATGTTTCATCTCGAATGCTGGCACGCCGATCAGCTATGGCCTCGTGGCGCTCACCACCAATGGCAAGGATGAATCGGGCAAGCGCCGCTACTGCGCGCTCATCATTCCCAAAGGCACACCGGGGTACACCATTGGGCGGCGCTACAAGAAAATTGGCTGGCATGGCGTCGATACCCGCGAGCAGATTTTCGAGAACGTGCGGGTGCCGCGTGAGAATCTGCTGGGGGAGGAAGGGTCCGGGTTCCGGGCGTTCTTGAAGACGCTGGAGTGCGGGCGCATTTCCGTGGCCACGCTGGGGCTGTCGCTCGCCCAAGGGTGTTTGGAGATGTCCACGAAGTATGCGCTAGAGCGGAAGACGTTTGGCAAGCCGTTGGCGTCGCATCAAGCGATTCAGTTCAAGCTGGCGGACATGGCGACGCAGGTGGAGATGGCGCGGTTGATGATTTATCGGGCGGCGTGGTTACGGGACCAAGGTCAGCCTTTCGCCACGCAAGCGGCGATGGCGAAACTGGCATCCTCGGAAATCGCGGTCCGCGCGGCGGAAGAGGCGGTGCAGATTCACGGTGGCTACGGCTACACGCGTGAATTTCCGGTTTCGCGGTTTTATCTCGATTCCAAGATTCTCACGATTGGTGAAGGCACGAGTGAAGTGCAGCGGATGGTGATCGCGCGGCAGCTGGGCTGCTAGGAAAATTAAGAATGAAGAATTAAGAATGGAAGAACTTCTCTTTGTCCCCAATTCTTCATTTTTAACTCTTCATTCTTCATTTGCTCTCAAGGAGACAACATGGGTCCATATTTCGAT
>JABFSC010000539.1 GCA_013140885.1 Deltaproteobacteria bacterium
TGGTGTCGGGACAAGCTCGGGAAAACCGTGCAAGCCACGCGGCGGACCCTCTTTGCTTCACCGCGCACTGCGGAACAAAAACAGGATCAGCTCCCGCTGGCCGCGTGAGCCAATTTTCATCAGCCCACCTTCCACCGGTATGTTCGTCAGGGGTTCTACCCGGAGGAGTGGGGCGGTGGTCTGGCTCCTGAGCTTGAGGACGATCAAATCGAGTGATCGAAAAGAGCCCCGGTAGGCTGGTAATGAGCGCAGCGAATTCCCGCCTCACCGTGGATACGCTGCGCTGGGATTCCCGCTGGTCATCCCAGCCTACAACTCTGCAATGATGACAGCCCCTCCTCAAACCGCGAGCGGGGACCTCACGGCCTATCACTCCGATTTCATCCTTCAGTCTACGCTCAATCAGCGCAGTATTGAGAAGCAGGGTGCCCCATTCCTAGGTTTGGTTAGGGAGTAATACCTTAATTTACTTAGATGTTTTTTTAATTTTTCTATTTTTCCTTAAGTTTCATACGTGAAATACCGACATGCATGTTTAAGCGACGGACAGAATGTTGGATCATGCCCCGCTGTAAGATTTGGCAGCAAGGACCAACTACGTATGAGGAGGAAAATCGTATGCAACAGTCGAAAGGTCATCGCAGTTAAAAGAGCGCGTGAGCGCCGTCGAGGCGAAAACCAAGGACAGCGAGAAACAAGGAGAATCTTGGGCGGCGTTGAAAGAGCCGGGTGACTGGATCTTGCGGGTTGAGGTCAGGACGTGAGAGTGGGGTGAGGAGTTTGAAGAAGAGTTAGGATTCCCGGTGCTTCCTAGCCTACAACGCAGCTATGCACCGGAGACGAGATTTTGCTACTGCACGGAGGTCGATATGCAATGGACAATCGGAAGAAAATTAATGGCGTTGAACTGTACGGGGTTCCTTATCGTGGTCATCGTCGGGATGGTTGGCTATCAAGGGACGAGCCAGCTTGACCGCAAAATGGACGAGCTGTTGCTCATAAGCCAAGCACTGCGGAATCATGTGCAAGCGGATATGCTGCACGACACCCTGAGAACGGATGTATTTCAGGCCTTGTTCGCGGCTGAACATCGGCCAGAAGAGGAAGCCCAGATCAAACGTGACTTGAGTCGCCATATCAAGGAGTTTCGGGAGCTCCTGACCGCCAACGAGGAGTTGGCTCTGCAGAGTCGGATCAAAGAGGCGTTGCGTCGAGTCCAGCCAACTCTAGAGGCGTATATCACAAGCGGGGAAGCGCTCGTCGGGTTGGCGTTTCGGGATCGCACCGCTGCTATAGCGCAAGTCAACAGCTTTTCCGACGCTTTCACGCGTCTTGAAAAAGAGATGGCGGAACTCAGTGCGTTTATCTCGGAAGAGGCCGTCCATGCGCGGGTAGTAGGCGACGCGACGGCCAACCAAGCCTATTGGGGACTTGGAGGGACGATAGTGGTGGCGCTCTTTGTATTGCTCAGTATTGCCTGGCGCGTGACGCGGGCGGTGACGCGCCCTCTGACAAGCGTGGTGGGCATGCTGCGTGATATTGCCGAGGGCGAAGGCGACCTGACGCAGCGACTGCCGGTCTCCAGTAAAGATGAGATTGGGGAGCTCGCCCGCTGGTTCAACGTGTTCGTGGAGAAGCTCAACGGTATCCTTGGCCAGGTCCGCCAGGCGGCGGATCAAGTGGCCTTGGCGTCGCAGCAGCTCTCGGCCTCTGGAGAACAATTGTCTACAGGCTCGCAACAGCAAGCCTCGGCTTTGGAGGAAACAGCGGCGTCACTCGAAGAAATGACCGGCACCATTAAACAAAACGCCGACAACGCTCGCCAAGCGAACCAGCTTGCCGTCGGCTCCCGCGAAGTGGCGGAAAAAGGGGGACAGGTGGTGACCAATGCGGTGAGCGCGATGCACGAGATCAACCAGTCTTCCAAGAAAATTAGTGACATTAGCGGCCTGATCGACGAAATCGCCTTCCAGACCAACCTCCTCGCCCTCAATGCTGCGGTCGAAGCGGCGCGAGCCGGCGAGCAAGGACGTGGCTTCGCGGTCGTGGCGGCGGAGGTACGGAATTTGGCGCAACGCAGCGCCGCCGCGGCCAAAGAGATCAAGGGATTGATTCGCGACTCGACGCAGAAGGTCCATGATGGCTCGGAGTTGGTGAGCAAATCGGGACAAACCCTGGAAGAGATTGTCACCGCGGTGAAACGGGTGACGGACATCATGGGCGAGATCGCCGCCGCGAGTCAGGAGCAGTTCAATAACATTGAGCAAGTGAACCGAGTGGTGGGGCAGATGGACCACGTGGTGCAAGAAAACGCGGCGCAGACGGAAGAGATGAGTTCAACGGCGCAAACCATGGCGCAGCAAGCGCAACAACTGCAAATGATGGTCGCCCAGTTCAAACTCACGGGCCAGCAGGAACAGCCGTGGGGCATGGTGTCCCAGAGCCCTCCGCGAATCGGAGTGACGGTCACCACACCGGCAGTGAAGAGTTCGGCGAAAGGCTATATCAACGGCCATGCCCACGGGCACGTGAATGGCCATGCCCACGGGCGGGCAGGCGGATTTGAAGAGTTTTAAGCAAACCTGGGATTTGCCGAAAGCAGATGTAGCAAATGTAGGCTGGCAATGAGCGCACCGCATTCCAGCCCGAAGAAGAAGGGGACTGACAAATGGATCAACTCAACATCTTGAATGCGCTCACGCAACAATTCACGGTCACCGCCGATACCCAACAGTACCTCACCTTCACGTTAGGGAGTGAAGAGTACGGGGTGCCGATCCTCACTGTACAAGAGATTAAAGGCTACGTGCCCGTGACCCCCATTCCGCACACCCCGGCCTACATCAACGGGGTGATGGATTTACGGGGCATCATCATGCCAGTGCTAGACTTACGGGTGAAGTTTGGGCTGCCCAGTGCGGAGTATGACCAGTTCACGGTGATTATCGTGGTGAAGGTGACGGGCAAGATGCTGGGATTAGTGGTGGATGCGGTGTCGGATGTGTTGAGTATCAAGAATGGCGAGGTCCAAGCCGCGCCGGAGTTTGGCGGGCAGGTGGACACCCGATTCATCCACGGGCTGGCCAAGGCCGGCGAGAAGCTGGTGGTGTTGCTGCACTTGGACCGGGTGTTGAGTGAGGAAGAGTTCACCACGGTGAGTGCGGTCGTGGCGGCGGAGACCGAGCAAGTGTAGTGGCGGAGTGTTTATTCCTCTTTGATGTAGGCTGGCAATGAGCACGGCGAATTCCAGCAGCTGGCTGGCACATCCCGGCCTTCCGAGGATCAACCTAAAGGTTTCCTCAATGAAACGTTCCTCGTGAAAGACGTTCATGCTTCGATAGCTCAGCACGAACGGAAAAAGCTCAACGCTTGCAACGTCCGCCCTGTTCACCCTAAGCCTGTCGAAGGGTGGAAGCCGGATGGTTAGCTACTAATGAATTAGGAAATCGATATATCGCTTTCTCTTCTCATGGCTTCAATCCTTGTTTGCACGAACCGCGCTGTAGTGACGGGATTCATGTGCATAGTAGTGCTGCTCCTGTTGAGTCATCCAACTCACGGTGACGCCCTTCCCATGGAAACGGAGCAAGGACCAACGCCTGGTGCAATCAGTGAGCCTCCTCGCATTAACACACGTTGGTGGAACTTCCCTCATTTGGGCCAACGGTGGACTGAAATATCCACCAATCTCAAAGAACAAGGAATAGCGGTCACCGGTTCGTATATACTTGATTCTTCTCATAACATGGTCGGAGGACGGCATCGGCGCTGGACAGCCCGAAGCTTGTTCGACCTACAAATGACAGTCAACCTGCAACCGGTGTTTGGACTCGAAGAAGGAACGGTTTTTATCAACTATCTCGCCACGGCAGGTCGTGATGGCTCGCGTGACACTGGGGATTTGCAGAAATTCTCTAACATCGATACCAATCCTCGCAGCCACATTGATGAGTTCTGGTATGAACAATGGCTTGCCGACAAACGGGTGCGTTTCAAGTTGGGCCGAGTCCGCGCGGATAGTGAGTTCGCTTTCGTCGAGCGTGGCGGTGATTTTTTGCACAGTTCGCCGGGCCACAGTCCAACTATCTTTGTCATGCCAGTGTATCCAGACGCGGCCACGAGTATCAATCTATTTGTTTATCCCACTCCGTCATTCCACGTGGGCTTCGGCTTGTATGACGGGGCACTCGGTCGTGGCGTTCACACCGGGGTACATGGGCCGCAGACTCTTGAGCTTGAACACCTCTTTTTCATTGGCGAAATGGGAACGAGGTGGGTACTTGACCAACACCGCCTGATCGGGCGGCTCGGCGTGGGTGCTTGGGGGCATAATGGCACTTTTGAGCGATTCTCTGGTGGTCGCCAAAAGGGAACAATGGGAGCGTATCTCGTGTTCGATCAACTCTTGTGGCGTGAAAATCCACATCATGATCCTGACGAACAAGGAATTGCCATGTTCTTGCAGTATGGATATGCGGATGGCGCCGTCAGCGAGATTACGCATCATTTCGGTGGTGGACTCACGTGGACAGGACTGCTTCCGCAGCACAACGACGATGTGTCGGGTATCGGTACCAGTTGGGTAACGTTGAGCGAACTCGCTGGTTTCGACAAGGGGTACGAACTCGCGCTTGAACTATTCTACAAGATTCAATTGACCTCGTGGATCACTCTTCAACCCGATCTCCAATACCTTATTAATCCTTCTGGAGGTGGGCGCATAGGAAACGCCCTCGTTGGGAGTTTGCGTATTCAACTTGTGTGGTCTTGATCCTGGGAAACAGCTTACGATCGTAGACCGCCTACAAACATAATTCGAGGAGAGCACCTGTGGGCTGGCAATGTGCCGAGTGCATTCCAGCCTGATGTAGAACCACGCACTGGTAAAGAAAATCGCACCGATGCCGATGCCATAACAAAGGATAGGGGCATACGGTTCGTGCCGAAAACTCCTTGGTGGTGACGAGGAGTCCCCCATTCCGTTGCTGTCGCTGACGTTGATTGCTCTACGACGATAGGCTGGAGCGGAAACGAGAGAACATTGTCCTATGTACGTGCGAACATTGCCAGTCACGCGGGAACACCCCCCGATGCCCGCCCCGTTACCGGGGACGATGCACATTACGGACAAGGAGTTTCAAGCGTTTCGCAAGCTGATCTTTCACGAAGCCGGGATCTCGCTGAGTGACGCGAAACGGGCGTTGGTCGCGTCACGCCTGGCACGACGATTACGGCACTTTGGTTTCACCTCGTATACGCAGTACTATAACCACCTCATGGACCAAGACCCGGACGGCCACGAGCGGGTGCAGATGGTCAATTGCCTGACGACCAACAAGACCAATTTTTTTCGCGAATCCCATCACTTTACCTTTCTGCGCGAGCACGTTTTGCCCTGGTTGCAGGAGCAGGTGCGTCAAGGGACTCCTGCCCGGATGCGCTTTTGGAGTGCGGGGTGTTCGACTGGTGAAGAGCCCTATTCCCTGGCCATGACGGTACGCGAAGCGTTGCCATCGCTGGCAAATTGGGACCTCCGAATTTTAGCTTCTGATATCGACACTAGTGTGCTACAAGCCGCTGAGCGTGGTATCTATACGGCTGATCGCTTGGACGGGGTTTCGGACGCTCAGCAACGCCGCCATTTCCTGCGGGGTCGTGGGCAATGGGAGGGCACCTATCAGGTGAAACCCGAATTACAGCAGATAATCACCTTCCGTCGCATTAACCTCAACGAAGAGCCCTGGCCGATTCGGACGCGGTTTCATGTGATCCTGTGCCGCAACGTGGTCATTTATTTCAATCGCGAGACCCAACGGCGGCTGTTTGAGCGCTTCGCGGATGCGCTC
>JABFSC010000789.1 GCA_013140885.1 Deltaproteobacteria bacterium
CACTTCTCCTGACTGCTCGGATCGTTTCATCGAATTAGCGACAGGGTTGCACAATTTGCGCGTTCACCATCGCAAGCGTCGCCTGCGACGATGAGCCTAAAACCTTATTTCCGATAACGTCTATTATATTCCTCGCGAGAAGCTGGTGTGGATTTATGCGGATTAACGGAGTCTGGCATCGTGGGGAAGACGGAATTATGCGCCCCGTCATCCGAACAGAGTTGACGGTTCTGAGAGGCCCAGAACAATGGCTGAGGTCCCGCAATCTGAGACCCGCCGCCTGTCGGCGATCATGTTCACTGATATCGTCGGCTTCAGTCGCCAGATGGGCGTGGACGAAACCCGCATGCTGCGGTTGCTGGAAGTCCATAACCAGCTCATCCACCACGCGGTGACGACGCATCATGGCACCGTCATCAAGACCGTGGGCGATGCCTTCCTGGTGGATTTTCCCTCTGTCGTGCACGCCGTGCAGTGCGCGCAGGCGATTCAGACGCAGTTCCGCACGCACAACATGGAAAAGGAGCAAGCCGAGCAGATTCATGTCCGCATCGGGATTCACCTGGGCGACATCGTGGAGCGAGATGGCGACGTGTTTGGCGATGGGGTGAACATCGCCGCGCGGCTCCAGGGGCTGGCTGAGCCGGACACGATTTGCATCTCGGACGTGGTCTATCGTGACGTGGCCAAGAAACTGGACGTGGGCACGGTCGTGCCCCTGGGCAAACCTAAGCTCAAGAACATTGCCGAACGGTTTGTGGTCTACGCCCTGCTACCTGAGGCTCCCAAAGGCTTGGGCCAAAACTTGAATGTCCAGCGGCTGAAGCTCTCCCGGCGTGTACGTCCCGTGCATTGGCTGAGTGTCGCCGGGCTCCTTCTTGTTGTAATTACCCTCATCACTGTTCGCTATCTGCCTTTTCTGCATCTCTTGCTTTCCCCTCCGCAACCTTTCGCTCCCAGCACTGAGGCCACACTCCCGCCTTTACCTCTGCCGGATAAGCCCTCCATTGTCGTGTTGCCCTTTGCCAACATGAGTGACGATCCATCGCAAGACTACTTCAGTGATGGGATCACGGAAGACATTACGACTGATCTCTCACGGCTTTCGAGCCTTTTCGTAATTTCCCGCAACACGGCCTTTGTGTACAAAGGCAAAGCGGTGAAGTTATCAGATCTCAGTAAAGAACTGGGTGTGCAGTATGTCTTGGAGGGAAGCGTCCGTCGAGCGGATAACCAGGTCCGCATCACGACCCAGTTGATTGATGCGAGGCAAGACCGGCATGTGTGGGCGGAACGCTATGATCGACCGCTGCAAGACATCTTCGCCCTTCAAGATGAGATCGTGCGGAAGATCGTGACAACACTCAAACTGCAACTGACGTTGATGGAGCAAGGGGTTCTCGTGCGCAAACGCACGGACAACCTGGAGGCGTATGACTTATATCTCCGGGGGTTAGAGACTGTTTGGCGCGCCTATTACGGAACGAAGAAAGACGCAAATGAGCAGGCGCGACAACTGCTAGAGAAAGCCATTGCGGTGGACCCATCGTATGCGGAGGCGTATACGGGGCTGGGGATGACCTATTTTCTTGATGGGTTTTATCGTTGGAACCCGGGTCAGCAGTCGTTTGAGCGCGCTCATGAACAACTGCAAAAAGCTGTTGCTCTCGATGACACTTTACCCCAGGCTCACCGGATTTTGGGCGGGGTCTACGTATGGCAAAAGCAACATGAGCGGGCCATTGCTGAAGCACAGCGGGCTATCACCCTCGATCCCAACGATGCCGACGGTTATGAAACTCTGGGCGCTATTCTAACCTGGGCCGGACAACCGAAGGAGGCAATTGGGTTAATAGAGAAGGCGATGCGACTTAATCCCCGCTATCCACCCATGTACGTACAAAGCTTAAGCTTCTCCTATCGCTTAGCGGGGCAGTATGAGGAAGCAATTGCACTCTCAAAGAAACTCCTCATTCGCACCCCTCATTTCGTGCCAGCCCATCTTCAACTCGCGAACTGTTACGCCCAGTTAGGTCGGTTGGAGGAGGCTCGTGCTGAAGCAACTGCGGTCATGCGGCTCATGCCTCGTTACTCCCTAGAGATCGTTAGACAGAATATTCCCTTCAAAGACCCTGTGGTCTTAGAGCGTGAGATTGACGCCTGGCGCAAGGCGGGGTTGAAATAAACGATGCATGGGGAATGCGGAAGGGTGAACAGGGAGGATGTCTGAATGGCCAAAGCACGAACCGTATCCCGCCCTCCCGGAGCCACCTACGCGCTCAGCGATACCGGACCGCTCATCTCGGCGTTTCAATCCGATAGCTTCGCGTTACTCGCGCAAATTTTCACCGAGGTTCATACTTCACCGACGTGTCTCGCGGAACTCATCAACCACGGCTGGGAAGAAGAGGTTCGTGCTGTCGCGCCTACACTCGTGGTCGTGAACTTGACGCTCAGTGAACAAAACCGAGCGCTGACCATCGCCAGCCACATCGTTCAGCATGCCGACACGAACGATCCGATTACCGAGCATCATCTTGGCGAAGCGCAAGTCATTGCGCTGGCGCTTCGCCCTGCACATCGTTCCGATGTGCTGTTACTCGATGAATTAGCGGCACGAGCCATTGCCAAACAGATGGGGGTGAAGCTCTCCGGGTTTCCCGGTGTACTATTATTGGCGGTTCAAGGTGAGTTACTTTCAGCAGAGGAACTGCGGAAACGATTGGAACGCTGTCGCGAACAAGGGACCCATTATGGGGCAGCGTTTATCAAGCAGGTATACGAGATGGCAAAGCCAATGCGGAGGACACAATGAAACGGAAATCTGCGCACGAGCCAAAAGCGAAAGTGATGAGTGCGGCAGACACATGGGAGGATGCCCAGGGGGTTGCTCAGGTCATGCAAGGCAATTTACTGAGAGCCGAACCGACGGTAGGGTTGCGTATCCCACTGTCGGTCTTTCTGTCGGCACTTGATGAATTGAGTCGAGAAGAACTGGTCATTTTACGTCAGCGGGTTACCGCGCGTTTAGCTACGTGAGATCGACTCTGTCCCCCAGGAGTACCCAGGTGACAACAGCGGAGACCCGCAAGCTTGCGGCGATCATGTTTACCGACATCGTCGGCTTTAGTCGCCAGATGGGGACGGATGAAGCCCGGATGTTGCGGCTGCTGGAAGTGCATAATCAGATCATTCAACACGCCGTGACGACGCATCACGGCAGTGTCATCAAGACCGTGGGCGATGCCTTCTTGGTCGATTTCCCCTCGGTCGTGCATGCCGTGCAGTGCGCCCAGGCGATTCAGCGTCAGTTCAAAGCGCACGACACCGGCAAGGAGAACACCGAGCAGATTCACGTGCGCATCGGTATTCATCTCGGTGACATCGTCCAGAAAGACGGCGATGTGTTTGGCGATGGCGTGAACATCGCCGCGCGGCTCCAGGAGTTGGCTGAGCCGGACACGATTTGCCTCTCCCAGAAAGTCTATGAAGAGGTCGTCAAGAAGCTAGACGTGGGAACAGTGGTGTCCTTGGGCAAGCCGAAGCTGAAGAACATTGCTGAACGGTTTGCCGTCTACGCCGTGCTACTAGAGGCTCCGAAAGGGCTCTGGCAAGCGCTACAAGTGCAACGGCTCAAGTTCTCGCGCCGGATCAGCACGGCTCAGCGGGCGGTAGCGGTGGGACTGATGCTGATTGCAGGGACTGCCGTGGCCATTCGCGCTCTTCCCTCTTTCTTCCCTAACACCCAGCCCCTAGCACCGAGCACCCAGTCCCTGCCACTACCCGACAAACCCTCCATCGTCGTCCTGCCGTTCATCAACATGAGTAACGACCCAGAGCAAGAGTATTTCAGTGACGGGATTACCGAAGACATCACGACGGACCTCTCCAAGATTGCCAGTCTCTTTGTCATCGCCCGCAATTCGGCCTTTACCTACAAAGGCAAGGCCGTAAAGGTACAGGATGTCAGTCGAGAGATGGGCGTGCGCTACGTCTTGGAAGGGAGTGTTCGTAAGAGTGACAACCAAGTCCGCATCACGGCGCAGTTGATTGACGCCACGACAGGCGAACATCTGTGGGCCGAGCGCTACGACCGCCCGCTGGATGAAATCTTTGCCTTGCAAGATGAAATTCGACAGAAGATCGTGTTGGCGCTGAAGGTGAAATTAACGCCCGAGGAGCAAGCGCGGTTTAAGGAGGCTCCGACGAACAACTTGGAGGCCTACGACTACTATTTGCGCGGGCGAGAGGCTGGTGGCCGAGCGTTTTTGGAAAGCCGGAAAGAAGCAGGTGAGCAAGCACGCCAAATGTACGAGAAGGCCATTGAACTAGACCCGCGCTATGCGGCGGCACATGCAAGACTAGCCTGGGTGTACTACCTCGACTTTTTCTTCCGTTGGGCTCAGGACCCCATTCAATCTCTAGGGCGGGCTTCAGAGCTAGCCCAACGAGCCGTTGCGCTTGACGATACTCTTTCCCTCGCTCATCAGACGCTGGGCCTCGTCCATGTGTTCCAGCGGCACCATGAGCAAGCTCTCAGGGAAATAGAGCGGGCGATTGCCCTCGACCCCAGCGACGCACTCAGCTACGCAACTCTGGGAGTTGCGCTAGTTTTTGCCGGCCAACTGAACGATGGCGTTAAGGCCCATGAACAGGCAATGCGGCTTGATCCTCGGAACCTTCCCCTTTACCTCATCCAGTTAGGCCATGCGTACCGTTCAGCAGGACAGTGTGAAAAAGCCATTGTTCCCATCAAGCAAGCCCTTAGCCTGAACCCCGCGATTATCCCTGCCCGTGTAAACTTGGCGGTGTGTTACATTGAGCTAGGGCGAGAGGAAGAAGCACGAGCCGAGGCAGCGGAAGTCTTGCGTCGCAATCCCAATTTTTCTGTGGAAGCGGCGTGGCGGAAAGAGAACCAACCCTTCAAAGATGACCCAACGCCAATCTTGGAGCGGCTGTATGCGGCCGCGCGCAAGGCCGGGCTCAAGTGAATGAAAAATGGGAAAGGATAGAGGCGAGTTCTTCATCCCTTTGTCCTTCCCCGATCAAGACACTATGTGCCCGACTGCTTCATTCGCTCCTCCATCGCCGCAAGCCAGAGGGCAAGAAAGTCGGCATACGAAGGAAGGTGGCGAGCAATGTCTTCGGCCAGGGACTCGTTATAGGTGTGAACAGTCAGGTTGCGGTCGTCAATCATTTCCAAGCCGAGTGTGGTCTGTTCATCGGTGATGAGCCCGACATCGCGACTCGCGCGAATACTGCCCTTCGGAGAGCCAATGCTGATGCCTTCCACTTCCTGTAGGTAGCGCTGCGCGGCCTTCCAGATCGCCTCGCAGGTGTACTCAAACCGTTGAATAGCGGCATCTCGCTCCACCGGAGAGGGGTGTTGGAGATTTAGTACCTCTTGCAACGTGCCCAATGCGCGTCGTGCAAGCGCAAGACGCTCTGTCAAGCGCTCCACAGCACCCCCTCCGCAAGTACCCGATGGCGGAATTCAGGGGCCGTCCGCGTCAGATCAACCACATCGACATGGTAGGGAACATGACTTTCCTCGAGTCGTTCCCGTAACCGTGCGAGTGTTCCGCGCGGGAGGGGTGCGTACGGCTCTATGGCGACATCGATATCTGAAAGACGCGTGGCTTCTCCTCGAGCCCAAGAACCAAAGAGGTAGACGTGCGCATTTTTCTCACCGAGCGCGTCAAGCACAATACGTCGTACCTCCTCAAGGGCTTTGGTCGTCACGGGAGACTCTTTTGTCGTGGGTCGGTCGCTCATTTCTCTTTCCCTACCGCACTTTTGGGTTTTCTCACAAGCCCTTGCCTGAGACGTACCTGAGAT
>JABFSC010000552.1 GCA_013140885.1 Deltaproteobacteria bacterium
CCGTAAGGGTAAACACGTGTGCCCCGCCCGAAATCCGCGCGTCAGGATTTCGCGAATCCCCGCTCGGACTCGTTCCCGATCCCCCTTCCCTCTCCCTAACCGCCGCGCCACGGTATCGGCTTGGGCGAAGGAGACGCCGGCAATGTCTTGGACTAACCGATAGGGATGAGACCGAACGGCCTGTTCGACAGTGTCGCCATAGCGACGGCGAATCTGTTGGATACGCGTGGCGGGGAGTTCCGCGGTGCGCAACAGAGCGACGACATCGCTCTGTGGTGGAGCAGTCGGCCGGGCGGCACTCGACTTCTTGGGACGGGGCTGCGGGTTTAGACGGGCCATACGCGACCTCCCACGACCAAGATATGCCAGCCAGTATACGGCGTGGCCCCTAGGCAAGTCCAGCGCTGGGCGAAGCTGCGCGATTCCCTTGCGGTAGAGTGTCCAGCCGCGAGAGCGGTTTGTGGTGCCCCGGTCTCCTTCCCATGTGCACGCTGCCACTCACCCGCCGAGCCCTGTCGTCGCAGCAAAGTCCCCTCGCCTCGGTCGTGGTGCTCAGCTACAAGCAGAGCATGATGGATTCTCCTGCAGCTCTTCCTGAGCCATATCCTCAGGGCACGATTATCTCGTGTCCGGCGACTTCCTGTGGCGTGCGGCTCTATCGCCTCTGCGAGGCCGCGTCCTTCGTGGAGGTCGTGCTCCAGGATAAGAAGCTCTTGGTGCCCATCAATGCCGCGATTCCCGCGCGGAGCGTCTGGGAGGCGTTGGCATGTCCGTTGTGTGGCACGGCCCTGACGGATGAAGGGCGTCTGCATACGGCTGCCTACGGGTGGCGGTAATTTCCTCATGCGAGACGCGACCCGAGTCGTCATGTGGCGAAACGGCTCCCCATGCGGCAGCACCTACACGCGCCGGCTCCTCACGGGAATCCTGTCGCCCACGCCATGAGAGACAGGGGGCGGAGACATCCGGACGTGCTGGACAAGGCGCGCGGCGATTTGCATACTCCCCCCATCATGCCAATGGCAACGGACGAGCAATTGCGCACGCTGTATAGTGAGCTGATGGTGGAGTTCATGGCCGAGCTGATGACCGTGACGCACGGGGCGACCACGGACACGGCCTTTCAGCGCGCGCTCCAAGGCTATGTCGAGGAGTTGCGTCCCTGGCTCCACGAGCAGGATGCGCCGCAGACGCCTCGGCCGGCGTTTTCGTTGTTTAGTTCATGCGAGATGACGGAAGATGGCGAGATGGTGAACGTGGTGTTATCCCCCGAAGGGGAAGCCGTGTTTCGCGCATGGGTGCGCCGCCAAGCGGTCGTGTTGGCCACGGCGCGTGGCCAAGAGGCAAGCTGGAAGCAGTGACGTCAGGTCCGGCGTCGGACCGAACAGGGACCCCGAACCTGATGAGGAAGAGAAACGGCACACGCAGTCAGATGAACGTGTATTTCTCCAAGAAAACCTCCCCTGCTGTCAGATTCTGTCGTGGCCTTTCCCCTTGCCTGGTGCCGTCATGCGCCTCTGCTCAGGGCCGCCCCGCCCGTCATCACTCGTTGCTCACGCCTACGGTTCTTCCCGCTACGCTACGCGCAAAGGAGTCAGCTCAGCAGATCGGTCTGTCGAAGCTGACCGAGTCACAATGCCACCCCGGGAGCTGAGGGTGGAGTTTCCGGGGTGGCATTGTGACTCGGCCGTCTACGTCCCTTCCTTGCCACGGCGGGAAAGGAAAAGGGGGGGGACTCATTCAACGACAGGAGCGTGGCGCGAGTGTCCGTAGGTGAATGAGGACGGCTTGGCCACAGCGAGGTGCCTGCCAGAGCTGTCCGCTTCGTCCCAATGCGACGACGGGAGCATAGAGCGAGTGTCCGTGGGTGAATGAGGACGATCTGGCCATAGCGAGGTGCCTACTCGCGTCGCCAAAGGGGGGACTCATTCAACGATGGGAGCGTGGCGCGAGTGTCCATAGGTGAATGAGGACGCTCTGCCCACGAAGAAGTACCTGTCAGAGTTGTTCGCGTCGTCCCAATGCGACGACGGGAACGCCGAGCGAGTTCCCGTAGGTGAATTAGGACGGTCTGCCCACGAAGAGTGCTTGTCAGAGTTGTTCGCGTCGTCCCAATGCGACGACGGGAGCGTAGGGTGAGTTCCCGTGGGTGCATTAGGACGACTGCGCGCGCTGCTGTTCCGCCGCGTGATAGAGGCTAATCGCCCGCCGTCGTGCCTCCAGAGCGCGCACGTACATCTGTTGCAACGCGGCATGGGCCACCGGGTCAATCGTCTCGAGATGGGTAAAGATGGCGACGTAGGGGCTGTCCAGGCTGGTACAGCGCGCGACCATCACGGGCTCGGTGGCGGCCACGAGATGGTGGGTTACCGCAGTCACGAGGGTGACGACCTGCTGGATGTAGACGGAGAGGAGATCGGTCTGGGCGAGGGTGGTGCGCCGCGTGCGCCACCCTGCCGTGTGCTCCGTCTGGTGCGTGCGCCACCCCGCCCTGTGCTGGCCTACGGGGAAGTCACTGAGCACCTCACCGACGGCGGTTCCCTGCACCCAACGGGTCTCCCGGAGCACGAGACGCAGGGAGTTGTCGGCGCACGGGACGACGGTGGGCAGACAACAGGTGCGCAGGGCACGCAGGGCTTCAAGCGCATCCAGCGCTTTGTGCAGCCGATAGAGATTCACCCGCTGGGGTTGGTCCGTGCGCAGCGCGGCATGCAACGGAAAGTACGCCGTCCCGCGCTCTCGGACGACGGTGAGAATCTGGCGACCCAGGCGCCCGAGTTGTACGCG
This sequence comes from Deltaproteobacteria bacterium, assembly GCA_013140885.1. Lineage (GTDB taxonomy): Bacteria > Desulfobacterota > Binatia > Bin18 > Bin18 > JABFSC01. The sequence continues at coordinate 2,788 of JABFSC010000552.1, forward strand.
GCGCTGGGCGAAGAGGGCTTGGGCTCCGTCCAGATAATGAGGACAGACCTGACAGGGCAGGGCTTCGGTCAGGCAGCGCTTCTCGGGATCGTGTTCACTGAGCTGGACTGCCACCGGACAAGTGATCTCGACCTGATACGGACAGACAAACGGGACCGACTGGAGATGAAACATGGTCGTCCTCCTCGCTTCCCTGCTTGGGAGCACGGTGCGGCACCTGCATCGCGCCTCTGGGTCCGCCCCGATAGGGAATGGCTTTCTCCTCTTCCTATAGGCCGCGCGGAGCGTCCGACGCGCCCCACCGAGACTTTTTTTTCGTGACGTGCTGCCTCCGTGGAGATCCTCGCCTCCGTGGATGCGTGATCCTGCGTGAGTTTGTCCGCTGAACGGGTTCCCGCTGCGCGCCGGGCATCACTGCCACGGGTCAAGGCCGCGACGCAAACCGCGCGTCTTGGCCCCCTTTCGTACGAGTTTGGGGTGTGTGACGTGGCTCATACAGAGCAATCAGAAGGAAGCTGTGCACGAATGACCACGCAATTTCCCGCGTGTGTGCCCCAACCCACGATTGAGAGCCGCCCGTCTCGTGTGCCCATCCTCGTGTCAGCTTCTGCGCGCAAACCGGGCGAGATGGCCCCCTTTCGTACCAGTTTGGGGCGTGAGACGTGGCTCATACAGAGCAAGGAGAACGGAGCATGTCATTTATGACCACGACACTGCACGCGCTGATGACTCGGTGCTCAACCTGGATTGGCCAGCATCCGTATGCCACGGTGGCGCTCTGCTTTTTTGGCATCGGGCTGCTGCTCTTCTGGCACCCTGCCCCCTCACGCACGACCCCACGGCCAGCAATGAGCCTCTCTCCCTTGGCGCCCAGTGACCTCGAACGCGCTCTGGTGGAGCGTTATGAGACGCGGTTTGATGCCTTACAGACCCAAGTGCAAGCCCAACAGCAGCAGTTCGAGAAAAGCCAGGCGGAGTTACGCACGGCCAACGAGACGCTCCAGCAGAGTGTGGAGCGCGGGATGGCCGAATTACGTCAGATGCTCAACACACGGCCCACGCCGCCCGTGCCGTCTGACACGACGGGACCAGTATCCGTGCCGAGCTTTCGCCATGTCGCGCCGCCGCAGCAACAGCGCCCGACCCAAACCATCTCTCAGCGCCCGCAGAGTGTGAACGTGTCCAGTCACGATGACGACGAGGAAGACGACACGCGCCCCACGGTCCAGTTACCCGCGGGCAGTTTCGTGCCGAGTACCTTATTGACGGGAGCCTACGCGCCGGCGGATCAAGAACGGCCCCTGCCCGTCTTGATTCGGGTCAATGCCGGATTCACTGGTCCCAATCATACCCGCGTGCCTTTGCAGGCCTGTTTGGTGGTCGGGAAAGCCGCCGCCGACCTTGGGGCCGAACGGGCAACGATCCAAACCGCGCGGCTCTCGTGTACCTTGCCCTCTGGCCAGGTCTTTGAACGGGAGGTCAGTGGCTATGTCGCGGCTCAGGATGGGTTGTTTGGCGTGCCGGGCACGCTGGTCCGTCATGATGCCGCTAAGATTGGCATGGCCAGTGTCACCGGGTTTCTCAGTGGCGCCGCGCAAGCGCTGTCGCGGGCGGAATCGACCACGGTGTTCTCGCCCTTCAGTGGCGCCGCGTTCAGTGCCGTGACCGGCGATTCGACCCGGTACGCGGCATTCGCCGGTCTGTCCGAAACCGCTAATCAACTGGCGCGCTATTACTTGCATCTCGCCAATCAGATTACCCCCGCGATTCAGATTCCCGCCGGGGTCGAGGTGCATCTGGTGATGAATGAAGGAGTGACGATCGATGGATTATATGCCGATGATCTTTCGTCTGAGCCTGTGCGGTATGCTGGGACTGCTCGCTAGTTGCAGCGCGTCGCGCCCACACGCAGGAACCCAGGGGCAGTCTCTAGAAGAAGTCTATGCCCAGGCCCGTCGCCAGGGCGGTGAAGCTGGAGCCGCAGCCATGCGCGACGACCTGCAACTGCAAGGGACCTTAGGGTATGTGCGCCCGCATGTGCCCGTGCGCACGCCTCCCCATGTCATGCGGGTATGGATTCCACCGTTTGCTGATGCCGAGCAGAATCTCGTGCAAGGCCACTGGGTGCATGTGGTGATTGCCGACGAAGGTTGGACCGTCGGTCAGCAGGCATCCCCGGTCACGGCGCTGCTGCCGTATACCACCGCGCCCACGGCCACGCCGGTCCCTGCCGGGGGAGGACGACGATGAGCTCTCTCCGCCAGCAGACTGTCACGGCCTGGCAGAGTGATCCGCCGTCGTTCGCGGACTATCTGCCCTATCTCACCTGTGTCGATGAGGCGGTCTTGCTCGTCGATCGGCTGGGTCAGGCCCCCAGTATCGGCGGTCTATGGGAACTCGATCCCGTCTGTGTCGAGGGCGCACCCGAAGAACGGTGGGAGAGTGTCTCGACCGCGATGGACGGCTTACTCGCGCGTCTTCCCGAAGATGCGGCGGTGCAGTTCTATCTGCTGGGCGATCCCCACATCAGCGCGGACCTGACGACCTTTACGCGCCACGGCTTCCCCACGGGCGTGATCGGCGCGGCCTGTGCAGATCGGGTGCGGTTGTATGAACAGAGTTTTGCGACGCCACTGTTCGCACATAAAGGTCTGCCGTTTCGCTGTCGGCGCGTGCGCGCGTACTGTAGCGTGCGCGTGTGGCCGCAGCCAGCGCGACGGACCGGGCGACGCGGAGCGGCCGCGTTTGACGCGTGGCTGACGCAGGCCCAGAGCGAGTTCGCCGCAGTCGAGCAGGTGCTCTCCGAAGGGATGCATTTGGCCGGGATTGGCCTCAGCCGCCTCAATCCCGATGCGATCAAAGCGTTCCTGTGGCGTCTGCTCAATCCCGCCGAGCCTTTCACGGCCACGCCGTATCGAGAGGATTGGTTCCTGCGCGATCAACTGCTCGGCCATCATCCCGTGGTCGATGGACAGGGCCTGACGTGTGGCACGCAGACCATCACGGTCTTGTCCGCGACGGAGCCCCCCACGGAGACTCGGCCTGGTCTCTTCGTGCGTGAACGCGACTTTGGTGGCGCGCTCGCGGCCTTACTCGATCTCTTTCCCGCGTTATGTCTGGTCTACAACATTCACATTCTCAATCAACAGCAAGCCTACGCGGGTGTGAAACGGCGCAAGAGTTTGGCCTGGATCAATCGCCTCGATCCCTTACAGGGCTTCTCGGTCGAAGCCAGTGTCGTGGGCGACGATCTCGAAAAAGTCATCGCCGAGGTGTTTGGCCGTGGGCGACGCGTCTTGGCCGTGGGCGTCCATGCGCTGTTGCAGGGCCCAGCCGCCGAGCTGGCGACCCAACGGACACGGGTGTTAGCCGCCGTGGGCCATCTCGGCTTTCGCTTGGTGCCCGAGGAAACAGTCGGGGCCGCCGTGGTCGTGCAGTGTTTGCCCTTGGGCTTTGACCCAGCCGCGGATGCGCAATTGTGCCGCCTCCATCGCTATGTTTCGGCGAATGTGGCCGATCTCGTGCCCGTCTATGGGTATTTTCGTGGGGTGGGCACGCGCACGGGCCGCTTTGTCTGGCTCTCGCGGCGCGGGGAACTGGTGTTCTTTGATCCGTGGACCGCCGCGCCCTCTCCCAACATCTTCATCGCGGGCGTGACACGGGCCGGGAAGTCCGTCCTCGTGATGGATTTGATGCTCCAAGGCTTACGCTTAGGCGCACGCATCATCGTGCTCGATAAAGGCCAATCGTATAGCCGCTTCTGTGCCTTGCTCGGTGGCACCCATATTCTTTTGGAGGCGCGCGCCATTCCTCGCCTCAATCCCTTCGTCGGCGCACTCACACCGGAGCGTTTACCCGTCTTGTGGCGGCTGTTGGCCGAGATGATGCAAGGACGCAGTGAACGGGACTTTCTCACCCGGGAACACGAAGGCATGCTGGAGCGGGCGATCACGGATACCTATCACCGCTTAGGCGATGAGGAAGTGACACTCAGCGACATCGCGGCCCAGTTACAAGCCCAGGGCACGGCGGGAACGCAGCTCGCCTTTCGACTGCAACCATTTCTACGTAGTGGCCGCTATGGCCGCTACTTCGACGGTCCCAATGAATTGACGCTCGACACGGCCTTGACGGTCTTCGAACTCGGGCGCTTGGATAGTGATCCGGATCTGCAACGGATTCTCACCATGGCGCTCCTCGATCGGGTGACCACGGTGTTGTCCCAGGCCCAAGAGTCGGTGCGGTTTCTCGTGGCCGAAGAACTCTCGACCGTGCTCTACACCGAGAACGCCGGTCGCTATCTCGAAGAGGTCGCCCGTACCTACGGCAAGATTGGCACCAGTCTGGTGTCGGTGACCCAACAGTCAATGGACATGACGCAGACCCGCGCGGGACGCGCGATTCGCGATAATGCGCCGATTCGGTTTTTGCTGCCACAACCGCCGGATGTGGTGGAGATGGTGAGCCAGGAACTGGCCTTGACGCCAGAGAAACAGGCTCTCTTCCGGTCGTTGGAAACAGTGCCAGGCAAGTTCTCGGAAGCGCTCTTGGATACGCCCACGGGAACAGGTGTGATTCGCATCGTCATTCCGCCCACGCAGTACTGGCTGACGACGAGTACCGATGCGGAGCGCCGCTACTTGGATACGCAGTGGCAGGTGCGCGGCAGTCTGGAGGCGGCGATTGCCCATGCCGCCGCCTCCTATCCGCGTGGCCTCTCCGGGAGCGACGCGGCTGCGGCGGAAGACACGGATCCTGGGGCTGGCGGAGGGGAGAATCCTGATGTGGTCCGTCGTGCGGTGGAGCACCCAGAGGCAGAGTCCTCACTGCCCAGAGGAGACACGTGATGGCGACACCCGACCTCGTCTCACGGATGGCTGTGCCAACGAAAGATGGCGCAGTCACGCACTGGGTTTGGTCTGGCACTGTGATCCTGACCGTCCTGCTGTGGCTGCTGAGCGGGTGCACGGCAACCCGACCCGCGGAAGCCACCCCTGATCCGGAGGCCCTCCACGCCGCCTATCGCGCGGGCCTGGAGGCCGCGCTGCGTGGCTATCAAGAACAGCTGCTCGACAACGACTTTCCCTACTACAATTGGAGTCCGCCGTTGGTGCAGCGACTCTGGGTGCCGCCACGCATTACCGGTGGGGTCTTCATTCCTGGTCATATGGACGACGTGATCGTCAAGCCGGGAGCCTGGAAGCGGGAATTCAGCGCCCCCTTGAGTACGCATCAGCCTTTGAGCCAGACCCGGACGTATACCCGCGAGCGCGTGGTCGGGGCCGCCGATCGGCCGCGATCCGCTCCGAGCGCCGACCGCGCGACGGCATCACTGCCGGTGCCACCCGCGCCACGCACTTCCATGAGCCACCCGCACACGCCAGAGACAGACTGGGCTGAGCTCCCTGCGCCTGGAGAGCAGTGGCGCGCACGATAGGCGAGACACACGCCCAGAAGGAGGAGCAGACATGACACGCCTCTTCACGATCGTACAGACAGGAATCCAGTATGGGATTGCGCGGCTGCGGGTGCTGTGCACGACGCGGGTCCTGTGGTCGGTCCTCACGGTCAGCGGCATCGTGCTGCTGGCGGTGATCGGCACCTCGGCGGCCTGGCGCGCCCGCACGAGCAGCGCGGAGACCGAACGTCTCGCGCCGGAGTCCTTCACAAACCCGGCACTGGAGTTTGTGGCCGATCCCGTCCCCTCCCCGGCTGCGGCTTCCCACAGTCGCGCACCACTCATGGCCTCCGCGCCGATTCAGCGCCCGATGGACGGACCCAGTGCCCTGCCCGACGATCTGCGCAATCCCTTTACTGATACGTCTCTTGGTGAGGAACGAGCGCAACGTACGGAGACTCAACGGTTACGCGCCACCCAACAGCACCTGGAGCGGATGCAGACCGAGGTCAAGATTGCCGAGCAGCGCAAAGAACTGGCACGGATCGCCTCCGAAACCCATGCGCTGACCCATCCGCCCCGCGCGGCGAAACCCACGACGCCGCCGTCGCCTCCCCAGATCACGGTCTTGAGTGTCTCTTCCACGGCGGCGCTGGTGCAGCAAGGCCACTGGCGTCAGATCGTCCAGCGTGGCGCGCGGCTCAACGGTTGGACCGTGGTGCGACTCGCGCCGACCGGCATCACCGTACGACGGGCGCAACGTTATGTGTTTTTACCCCTGTCCTTTGCCACGCCCGCGACACCGGGACGCTAATCACGGGAGGTCTCGTATGGCACGCCTTCTTCTCATCGTCCTGCTCCTCGTGTGCGGGTGTAGTCGCGGCACGCGTCCCGTGCTGCTCCCGGCCGCTGCTTTTCATCCGCCCAGTTGGCAAGCGCGGTCCCTCGCGGTGCGGCAGACCTGGGAGACCCTGGTCGCCGAACGGACCGCACGCGAGCAGCGCGCGACCGCGGATCACGCGACGGAAGCGTATACCGATGCCCTGCGCCAATTGCCCGTGGTCTCGCTGACGACCGGAGGGCAGACCACGCTCGCCGAAGCGCTCACGCTGTTACTCGCGGATCTGCCCTATACCGTGGTCTATGGGCCGTATGTCGAGCCCACGATTTCGCTGGCGACGTATATCTCGCATCAGCGCTTGGATCGCGCGGTCGCCACGCTTGTCCATCCCCTCGGGTATGCCGTGACGGTGGAGCCCACGGCCCGCGAGATTCACATTGATGCCCTGGTGACGCGACACTGGACCCTGTCGCCGCGGCCCGTGACCGATGCACAGTTTTGGACACGCTTGCACGACACGCTCCAGGTTTTGGTGCATGGCGCATCGGACACGCGTCGAGACCCAGGTATGATTGTCGCCAATCCCGAAGCGGGAGAAGTGACCGTGTCCGCGCGCGTCCCACGCATGGCGCTGATCGAGGCGCACATGCGCCCACTGGCTGTGGCCACGACCCCTGCGGAGGCCCCCGTATGGTAAGGTACATCTCCGGGTGGAGTCTGCTCGCGCTGCTCAGTGTGCTGGCGTGTGTGCTCACCGAGCAGCGCGTGGGAGAGACGCGACGGCAGATCGGCCTGCGGCACCGTGCCATTGGCTTGGACACCATGGAGGAGGGAGCACGGCAACGGCAACTCGTGCAGGAGCGCCACGATCGTGCCCTCGGGCTTCTTGCCCCTCTGCGGCGTCCCATCGCGCCCGAATTGCCCACGCTCCTCCGGCGCATTCCTGCTGATGTCCAGGTGCAGGAGATCATCGTCACCGCCGAGGAATGGCAGGTGCATGGGCAGCGGGCTCCGGCTCCCGACCAGACCGTGTCCGCCTTTACCGTGCGCCTCGCACGCGAAGAGACTGGGAGGAGTCCATAAGATGGGCGCTCGATTCCAGCAGGGCATGCGGTGGCTCACGGGCATCGCGGTTGTCTTGACCCTGTGGTGGGGATGGCAACTCCAGCATGAGATCGTCGTGCTTCGTTCTCTGACGCACACCGCGACCGCGGTTCGTCAGCGGATCACGCGGTTGGACACCGAGATTACCCGTGTCCGACGTGCCGAACGCAGGCCGTTAGCCGCACTGGCCCACGCGACGCAGACCCTGCACCAGGTCGTGCGGCGGTTACAACAGCAGGAACTCAGCGTGACGCTGACCTGTCAGGACCCGACGCCCGTGACGCTGGCCGAGCTGGCGCTGATGGCGCGGCCCTGTCAGCTCACGATGCCGGCCACGGACCTGCTGGCCGTGATCGAAGTGCTGCGCGTCCTCGAACAGACCCAAGTCGTGCTGGTACGGCTGCGTCTCCACCGCACGGAAGGCATGACGATGGAGCTCCAGGTGATTGGCCCCGTGGAGCAGACGAGATCACACCGCACGATACGGAGGGAGATCCCATGAAAACAGCACTCCTCGTGCTCGGACTCTTGTGGTGTAGCGCGTGCGCGGCCCCGCTGAGTCCGCGTGAGCGGGATACGGGCATCGGCTATCTGGTGGGCAGTGGCATCGGGGCAGGCATTGGCATGGCCACGGGCAATCCCGTCTTGGGTGCCGTCGCCGGTGGACCCGTGGGCGCGTTGGCGGGATGGGGATGGGCGCGCGGGTACGAGCAGGAAGCCACGCTCGCGGAGCTGCAAACCCGCGTCGCACAACAAGAGGAAGAGATCCGCCAATTACGGATCGGCATGCAACAGCTTGGCCATCACGAGTGGTTGGAACCATAGGGATACACGCAGCGTGATCGACGGCTGCGCAAGGAGGAGCATCATGCGAGACGAATACGACCAGACGACAGCGACTGTCACGAGCGAGCAGGAGGCCCCGCGAGATCTGGGGGAGGCGTCTCCTCTCCCGTCACTGTGGGGCAGTGTGTATCAGGCGTTTCAGCAGGCACGACTGGCGCGGCTGGAAGCGCGGCTGCGACGGTTGCGGCGGTACGCCGTGAGTTCTCCCGTCGCTTGTCCTCAGCCCGTGGTCCTCCTTGCCGCCGAACGCGACCCCCGTCATGGTGACTCCACCTGGAGACCTGTCTTCCCGACAGGACCACGACGACGCGTGGCCCTCCTGTTCGTGATCGTCCTGGTGGCGTTTGGCGGCGTCGCGCTGCGCCAGCTCCCGCTCCGCTCGGATGCGATCCCCGCGACTTCCGCACTACCGGAGTCCCAGGTGGTGGCGGCCCCAAGCGCTCCAGAAGTGCTGCGCACAACGGTAGCGACCCTGGAGGAACACGTGACAGCGCTCCGCCAGCAGCTCGACCAGCAGGGGGACCACTTGACCAATCAGTCCAGCGCCTTGGAGAGTGTGAGCCAGCAGAGCGACACGCACCAGACGCAGCTGACCACGTTGGCTGATGCGCTGGCGGCGCTCAGCGCGCAGGTCCAGCAGGTCGAGCAGCAGGTGACGACACAGGCGACGCGCGTCGCGGCCCACGAGAAGCAACTTGCCCGCCAGGCCACCCAGCTCGGCCATTGGCGTGAGCCGAGCGCTGGTGCTTCGGTCGTGCCAATAGACCAGAAGCGTCCAGGTCCACCGACCCTCGAATTGTTGGCTCCACCAATGACCACGACGACTGCGCCCGTGGCGGGCGCGCCATCAACCGGGCAGCCGCCACGCCGGACGATTACGCTGCCCGCATCCCTGGGCGCGGTCGGCTTGCGCACGACGACCAAGACAACCGGAGGGCCACAGCCATGACCAGGCGCGAGTGTGGCATCGTGCTCTGCTCCGTTCTCGTGACGCTGATCGTCAGTCATGATCTGCGTGCGCTTGGGCAAGAGGACGCATCCCGTATCTACCTCAATCAGAGCCTCTTTCATCTGCGTCAAGCGCAACGCTACGCTGATCAGTCGGGGCAGACGGTCCCGTTGGCCGGGTTTGATTATGCCGTGTACCAGCGCGATCTCGATACCGTGGCGGATGGGGTCGAAGCGTTTCTGCATCCGCGTCCTGGAGATCCCATTCGGGTCGTCCCCGTGGAAATCGATGGCCACTATCTCGCCGAGGAATTATTGCGCGAAGGCAAAGCGTTGGAAGAAACCCTGGGCGCCTCTGTGGCGGAGGACGAAAACGTCGCACCGATGGATGACCTCCCCGCGGAGGTCCCATAAGGAGGAACCGTGCCACACTTCAGACCGGCGCACTGCCTCGGCGGCCTCGTGTTCATGATTGGATGGGCGATCGCATCCGTGACAACCGCAGCGGTCGATCCCGCGGACATTACCCCAGTGGCGAATCTGCTCGGCGGGCTCATGGCGGTGGCGGGCGCGCGGCTGGTGGCGGCGCTGTGTGTCATGCTCGCCGCGCTGTCATTGGCCCGCAGCCAGGGAGGGTTGTGTCTGTTCTTGGTAATGCTCGCGGGGATTGTTCTGGTCGCGCCGGTGCTCATCAAAGCGGTGGTGACCCACGTGGCGGTCACGGGTGGGAGTTAACATGCGTGCTCACCGAGACGAACCCACCCGCGGACCGCCAGAACCGAAAGGCGAGCTCGCTTTCACACGATCGGCTGTGTCCCGCACAGCACAACAAGGAGGAGAGACGTATGACGATACCCGATGTTCGTGATGCCCTCGTCGCGCGGACGGAGTCACGGGGAGCTGTCTGGCTGCTGGGCGTGATCCTGGGGTGGCAACTCACGGTGGTGACGTCCGTCTGGGCGCAAGCCACGATTGATGTCCCACCGCTCTCGGATTGGCTCAATACCGTGGCGTGGTATGGCTTGGTCCCAATTCTGCGGATTCTCGGCGCGGCGGTCTTTGTCGCGGGGCTGGTGAGTCTGCGATCGTCAGGACACGGCGGCGCCTCAGGATTGGGCCTGGTGGCGATGGTCGCGGGCGGGATTCTGTTGCTCGTGCCCGAAATCGTCAATGCCATTTACACCAAAACCACGGTCGGGGCCTCCTGGGCCACGACGCCGGGGAGTTGAGGCATGGAACCGCAACGGCACACGCATGATGGGTGCGCGCGTCGTGGTCGTAGCAGGCGAGCACCCATGGGGAAGAACGCATGACACGGGCCTGTTATCGCAATGTCGATCAGCCGATCTTGCTGTTGGGCTTGGAATATGTGGATTGGGCACTGGTGCTGCTCGTCTTTGGCGGGTGTGCGCTGATTCCCTATATCAGCAATCTCACGGTGCTCATGGTGACGGTGATCTGTGCCTCGGCCCTGCGCGTCCTCAAGGCCAGCAAGCCGCGTGGCTACTTGCTCCATCTCTGCTACCGCGGGGGGCTACCCTTACCGGGCATTCTCCCCCCGCCACGGATCGTGCCACGCTACAGCGCCTGTGCCCGTATGCCGAGCCGTCTGGTTGCTCGGAGGAGCCACGCGGATGAGCAATAGATTCGTGGACTTTTGGCGGAATCTGGAAGAGCAGAATACGCGTTTGCGCACGGCGTTCTATACGACCTTGGTGGTCGCTGGCATTGAAGCGTGGGGATTGGTGACACTGGCCCGTGTGCCCGCCCCTGTGTATGTCGTGCCGGGCGCGACCAAGTCGGGCTTGTATCGGGCGGATGAGACGTGGCAAGAAGCGGCACGGGATTTCGCGCAGAGCTATGCGCTGACCGTGGCCAACTTTACCCCAGAATCGGCGGCCCGCAGTTATGAGACCTCGCTGCGGTATCTGGCGCCGGGCGCGCTCTCGATCGCGCGGGCGACGCTAGCCGCGGACATCGAGCGCATTCGGCGCGATCGCATCTCCGTGGCGTTTACGATTGTGGGCGAGCCGCACAGCACGCCGCACGAGGATCGGATGGTCGTGGCCGTGCCGGGCCAGACGCGGATTTATGCCGGGCGCGAGTTGATTCGTGAAAAGCCCGTGACCTATGAACTGACCGTGGCGTTGGTGCCCGCGACCCGCGCCTATCCGCACGGCATGCAAGTCGTGGCCGTGCAGCAGACCGAGACGCCCACCAGCAACGGGAAAGGAGGAAGCCATGAAACCGAGACGGTGTCACAGACTCCTGGTGAGTCTCCTCGTGGCTAGTGTTGTCGGGAGTGTGCCGTGTGGACAGGCGGCGGAATCCCTGCCGGCCACGACCACGCGGCTGGTGGAATATGCCGGGAAGCCGGTCCGGGTACGACTCCACGTGGGGAAGACGACGCAAGTGGAAGTGCCCGAAGCAGTCGTCGATATGGTGACGATGATCGAGGCGGCGCACTTGACCCTCTCATACACGGGGCACTTTGTGCAACTTCATGCGCTCACGGACGTCGAGGGAGAAGTGTTCGTGATTACCACTTCGGGCGCATCCTATCCGTTGGCCTTGACGACGAGTGCCCCGCAGCCTGATGCGGCCCTGCGGATCGTGGCGACCGGCACGCGCGCCAAGAAGCGGCACCGGGCAACCCAGGCCCTGACCGCCGTCGGGTTGATTCGGGCGATGGCGCGCGCGGAGGTTCCGCCCGGCGTGGAGCATTTGGCGGCCAAAGGGCAACAGATTTATCAGGATGGGACGCTGCGTTTGACCTTGCAGGCGGCCTATCTCAGTCCACAGATGCGCGGCTATATCCTGCAAGCCGAGAATCTGACCGGGGTGAGTGTCCCTGTTCCCATCGAAGAGCTGGAGATTCCTGGCTTATTGGCGGTGGGCAGTTTCACGCACGTCCTGTATCCGCAACCTCGGAGTGTGGAAGAGCGACTGGCGGGTGCGTATCAGAGCCTAGTCTATGTGGTCGTGCGCCGCGATGCGGCCACGCCCGCGCCCGCGGAGGTTCTGCAACGGACAACAAGTGCACCATAAGGTGGGAATCGACGTGGAAGCAGTTGATATGACACGGGTTTTTATCATGACTCCCTGCGGGACCGTCTCTGCGGGCAACTGCTCGCTGTGGCATACGACAATGGCAGCGGTGAGGAAGCGGAGTGTTCACGCATCTGCCAGCAAGGCAAAAAAATCATCACGGGAGTCGCTGTCCCCGTGCCTGTGGCTGAGGTCGGATAACTCTTGAATATCACATTGAATTTTCATGCAAACGGATAAGGGTGGCAGCAGAAAGTGGGGGCACACTGGGGAGGGCGGCGAGAATTTTTCCGCGCCGAGCCCCGTTGTGGTCGCACAGCGGCCTATACAAGAGAGTAGCGCAGCATGCAGCGAGCAACGGTCAGGAGTGTCAAGAGTGAGCAGTCAGGCAGAAACAGGACACCGGGACCAGGATGACCACGGGTCTCGCGAACGGGAGAGGCCACGAGGCGGATCTCCTTGCTTTTGCTGAAAGCTGAGGGCTGACCGCTGAGGAGGACGAACGATGCCCAGCCTGGCACACGACGAACCGACGATTCGTCAGATCTTACAGCGCGCGGAAGACCTGTATGAGCAGTTTGGCACGCCCTTGGTGGGCGCGCCGCATCGCCGCGCCTGGGCCTTTGCCCGGGCGTTTGGCGCGACCCGCCTCGCCCGCGAATTCGGCGTGGCGCGGGCCACGGTCGTGACGGCGCGGCGCTTGGCCTTCGCGCGTTGGCACTATTGGATGACGCGTTATGAGGAACCGGTGTGGCAGCAACTGGCGGACGTCGCGGGCGACCACCATCGCTGGGAAGCGTGTGTGGTGCGCTATCGATCGGTCCGGGCCACGCTCCGCCAAGAGCACTTTCCACGGGAGTCGTCGGATCTCCAGAGTGATGCCCTGGTGGCTTGTGCGGTGCGGTCGTTGGCGAGTGTGCCGTGGCGGAACTATGACACCGTATGCTGGCAAAGTGTCTGGCGGTTGCTGGCCCGCCGCTCCGTGCGGCAGGCGCGTCAGCTGGCTGACCAACTCGGCTGGAGCGCAGTCCAGTGGCGCCGCGCCCGTGGCGCCGTGCCACGACTGGGCGCATTGATCTGGCTGCCCGTGAGTCAGCGGCAATTGTTGGCACTCCGTGCCTGGCCCGCGGCGCATCTGGCCGCGCTCCAACAGACGGGGCAGGCCTTGTTTCCCACGCGGAGCATCCGGCTCCTCGAACTCGTCCGCCTCGCGCCAATATCCATTGCGCACGTCGCACGGACGCACGACCACGTTCCCGTTGCTCGAGAGTCACATGCTCCGCACTCCGCACAGCCCACGTGTGGACCAACTGTCAGGTCTACGGGTGCGACGAATCGTCTCCCTGCGGATGGAGGGCGAAGATAATGGCGATGGACACCCGCACGTTGTTTGCCCAACGTCGTGCGCTCTTGCGTGCGGCGCTCGAGCCGCTGATCGGAGCCGGGAAACTCCCAGATCAAGTCTTGGTGACGCTTGACCAGCTCTATGCTCGCCATCGGTACTTGGAGGCCGAACGGATCGCGGGCTTGGCCTTGTGGGTGGGCAAGGAGAGCCGCACGATGTGGCACGAGACCTGTTTTGAGAGCTTCGGGACGTTCCTGCGCGCCAGTCTGACGGTCGTGCAGGGGCTGGCGATGATCGCGACCCAGCATGCCGGAGACGCGCCCGCGCGGGACGCGTTCCTCTCCACTTGCGGGCTGTCTCCGCCATTCTATACCCGCTGCGCTCAGCTGGGCCAGCGTGTGGGGGCGCTCACCGCCGAGAGTCTACCGGACCGGGGGCGGCGCGTCAGCCAACTCCTGCACTGGTTCAGTGGCGTGGAGGCGCCCACGGAGCTTGGCCCGCGGCAGGCGGCGGTGTGGAGTGCGAGCAAAGCGGTCCACACCGGCGTCGAGACCGCAGCGGCGGAGGCGCTCCAGGCGATTCACACCGTCAGTCACTGCCTGTGGCAGGTCTGGCTCCAACGGGCGTGGACACCCAGCGTGTCGAGTTGTGAGGTGTTCCTGGAGCAGGAACTGGGCGTCGGTGCCACCCTCGGCCAGGCCCTGATTGCCTTAGGGCAGGAGCGGACGGTGTGGGATGTCCATCCCCATCCGCTGGCACGACTGGAAGTCGTCGTGACCCTACTGGCTCACCCAACCACCGCCAGTCGCACCGCGACGGGCGACTAACATGGAGGACAAGAGATGAATACGGCATCACCCACTGGCAACGGGAACGGGAATACAACTGGCAATGCAAATGGCAATACAAATGGGAAGGGGAATGACACGGGCCATCCGCTGACGGCGCAGGATTCTCGCACCCCGGACACGCTTGCCACGCTGAGATGTCCCACCGATGCCACGCAAGCCTTGGCCTGGATACCGGAGGAACAGTTGCAGCTCTCCCCTTACTATCAACGGATGCCTACGCCCGATGCGGGCAAACTCCGCGAATTAGCCGTGTCGATCGCGCGGGACGGACTCTTACAGCCGCTGCTGGCCACGCCCTGTGCCGATGGCATGCACTATGAGGTCTTGGCCGGACGGCGGCGGCTGCTGGCCGCGAGCGGGACAGGCGTCGCGCTACCCGTGTTGGTGCGCCACCTCGTCTCCCATCAGAAGAACCAGGCGTTTCTGGCCGCCCAGGTCTGTGCGGTCGTGCCGGAGCCGCTCGACGCCCTGACGGCCGCGTATGACACCACGTGGACAACCATACCGGCGGCGTGCGACGACGACAGGACGGCGGACAGCGAAGACGCCGCCCGCGTCAAGGCGGTCCTCGCGCACGTCCGTCAGCTCTCCCCCTTTCTGCAACGGTTCGTGGTGCGCGATCTCGCGGGGACCGATGCGACGTTGTGGGAGGGGTTGCTGGCGGAAGCGCGCCAGCACGTGCAGAGCAGTGACACGAGTACCCGCCAGCGTTTGGAAGAGGAATTAGCCGCCGCGCGGCAGGCCACACGGGAGGCCCAACGTCAGGAACAACGCTATCTCCAGGCCGTGGAACAGCTTGGCTGCGAAGTGACCGACGTGCGGATCCAGTACCAGCGCAGTGAAGAGCACCGCTCCGCGCTGGAGCAGCAGCGCCACACCCTTGCCAATGAGAATGGGCAGTTACGGCGGCAGGTCGCGACGTTACGGGAACGGTTAGCGGCGGTGGGTCCGGTCGACCATCTCGCCGACATGCCACACGTCGCCGCGATTGCCCAAGCCGCGCTCGACGTGGTGGACGCGGCCGGTTCCGCCGTGGTCCGCCACGCCATTCGGCTCCTCGATCCGCGCACAGCCCGCGCCGCGGCCAGCGCGCTTAGTCGTGCGCTGCTGCTCGTCGAGGAACGGATTCAGGCCTGTCGTCACCAATTGACCGCCGATGGACAGACGGCATCGGTGCCCGCCCAAGAACAGGAGGCACAGGAGGACGTCGGATGACCGAGGCAGAGCGGATCATGCGGGACCAACAGCTGCGGGTCTTGCTCGCCAGGGGCGAGCGGGGCCCGGTGTTACAGTGCCTCTTTGGCCTGAGTCCCCGCACGCTCAAGCGCGTGCGGCGGAACACCGCGATCCCTGTGCGCACGGGCCGCTCTTCAGGTCCCGCACGCGGATGGCTGGGCCGTGAGCGCACTATCGTCGAACAGGTGCTCCAACGCTGGCTCCAGGAAGGGCTCGGCCCTCTGCTCGCCGGTGACGCCCCCACCTGGCTGGACGAGGTCGCTCGACACGTCGGGATGCGTGACACCCAAGACATTGCCGCGATGTTGCAACGCATTGAGGTCCATGCCGAGGAAACGACCGCGCGATACGGCGGAGAAGCAGTCGCGTATCTCGTGGTCTGTCCCTCGTGTCAGACGCCTCAGATGGTCGTTCGCCGGGATGGGGTGCACCGCATGGCTGCGCCACGCTGTCCTCATCCGACATGCCAGGCGCACCGTGGATCCACAGCGCGCATTGCGCGCTTGGACGACTGGCGACAACGCCGCGTGAGGACCGAGGACCGATGATTCCCTTGTTTCCCTTCCAGCAGGAAGCCGTGGACGCGGTCTTTCGGGACTGGGCGGCTGGTCACCAGGCCGTTGTGGTCTCCTTACCAACCGGGGCGGGCAAAACGCTGGTCGCGGCCACGATTGCTCAGCGCGCGTATCACGAGCGGCCGGAGCCAATCCTCGTCCTTGTTCCCAGTGATGAGATCCTGCGGCAGACCGTTGACGAAATAGCCGTGGTCTGGGAAGGCATCGCCATCGGCATCATCCAACAGCAGATCCGCCAATGGCGGTGTCCCCTCTTGGTCGCATCGGTCGCCACGCTGGTGCGGCATCTCGACGAGCTCCCCCCAATGGGGCTCGTCATCACCGATGAAGCGCATCACGCGGATGCCCCGATGTGGCAGGCGATCTATCGGGCGATTGCACGGCGTGCGCCGCACGTGCGTCATGTCGGCCTGACCGCGACCCCGTTTCGGACCGACCGGGGTGGTGACGCGCACGCCCTCGCGATGTTTCCCACGCTCTCGTATGCCCGCTCGATGTTTGATCTCATTGCCGAGGGATTTCTCGCGCCGTTGTGTGGCATGGGTATTCACAGTGCCAC
>JABFSC010000247.1 GCA_013140885.1 Deltaproteobacteria bacterium
GACAGTAACTCTTCGCCACCAGCCGATCATACTTCGCTAAAAGGTGGACATCCGTTTGTTGCAGGGGCTGACCGGAAGCGTGGAGATACTCATCAATCTGCGGGAGCGAGTTGATCGAGACCACCAACCCGCTGACATCCTGATTGGACAACACCCATTTGAACGCCGCTTGCGGGAACGATTCCCGTTCGGTGGGCGTGAAGTCGGACAAGGCGGAATGTTGCGCGCCCTTGAGCGTTTTCATGGCGACCACGCCAACGCCTTTCTCCTTGGCATCATGGAAAATGGTGGTGAGTTCCGGCCAGTTCTTGAAGTTGTAGGCCACCATGATGACATCGAACCGCCCGGAATCCACTGCGTGGCGCATCACCTTTTCCAGTTGCGGCGTATGCGACGACACGCCGAGAAAGCGGAGCTTGCCTTGCTCTTTCAGTCGATCAAACGCTTCGTGGATATTGGGGTTCATCAGCCGGTCAATCGAGTTGCAGGCGTGAATGTGGGCGAGATCGAGATAGTCGATTTGCAAGCGCTTGAGGCTGGCTTCGACGGCGACGATCACCTCTTTCGCTGGGGTGTCATTGCTGAGATGTCCATCGGGAGTGCAGAACTTCGAGACGATGCACAGTTTATCGCGGGGATGTCCCTTGATCCCTTCCCCAAGCGTGCGCTCGGAGCTGGCGTTCGAGTAATCGGGCGAAGTATCGAAATAGTTGACGCCCCGTTCGAGCGCGCGTTTGATGGCGGCGACGTTATCCAACCCCGACGTCCCGAAGGAGACATCCGATATTTGCATGCCGGTCCGACCTAATGGGCGATAGTTGCGGATGTGCGCGTCGTGCCACGCGGGGTTTTGCTCTTTCGATTGGGTCGGCGCCCCATTGAGGAGGAACAATTGGGTTGTGTACTCACAGCCAGCGGCGAGTGCCGCCGTGCCACCGGCAATGCCGAGGGCGGCGGAACGAAGGAACTGTCGACGGGTGGGAGCGGAAGCCTCCTCTGGGATTGGAGTGTGATGAGGAGTCGAATCTTTCGTCTTCATCTCGGACCTCCTTATAACGCTTATTCAAGTGAGAACCGATGAATCGTGGTCTCCCGCGTTTCAGTATCGAACAGGGCACAGGAGCCGCGCCGGTCCTGATCTCGGGGTTGCGAGCACGAGCCAGGATTGATGATGGTCACGGCGCCAGCTTGGTGGATGAGCGGGATATGCGTATGGCCGAAACACACCATGTCGTAGGGGAGGGTCGAGAACCGCGCGAGTCGAGGGCTGCCAGGATAGATATACTCATCATACGGCTCCCACGGACTGGCGTGGATTTGCAGCACTTTGACGCCAGCGAATTCGAGTTCACGAGAGAGCGGGGCGGTGGCGAGAAAGTCCAACGATTCGGGAGTAAAGGTTTCGCGACATTTCTTGAGATAGGCGGGATTGCGGCCATTGAACAGCACCTGTTCGTGATTGCCCTGGATGCACAGGACATTGGCTTGTTGCAGCACTTCGACGGTTTCGGCGCAAAAGCGATATTCGCTGACCGCGTCGCCTGGACACAAATAGGCGTCCACGGAAGGCAGATGTTCGAGGGCACGTCGCAACGCGCGCGCGTCGGCATGGATGTCGGAGACGAGTCCAATTTTCATAGTCGTTCTTTTCTATGGGCTTTATGGCATACGAGCAAGAGGTGAGGAGGAATGGTACTGCCCTCAGCGCTCATCAATCGCGACGTGCTCGTTTGGTAAAAGCGGAAGCGAACCTTCCGGCCTTACGCCGCAGCCCTCAGCGCAGATGCGAAGCAAGAGGTCGCTCACCAGCCGTTCTTCGGCTTGTCGATCACGCGCGCCTTTGCGCAATGTCAACGAATAGACGCGGGTCCACTCCTTCGTGGAGAGGCCAATATGCGCGCGATGGTCACCTTTCTTGGGGCGGTCGGTGACGAGCGTCGCGGTGCAGGCGAGTCCAATCACTGGCACGGCATCGTGTTCGCGAAGTGTTGTTGCTCGTCGATAGGCGGCTTGTGCTAAAGCCGCAGCCGTTTCTATGGACACGGCTTGCGCTGGGGATGCGCCCAAGAACTCGGTGAGTGATGTATCGCTATAAGGGACCAGCGCTTCAAGCACCGTGCGCGATGCACCCGGCACCGCCAGAAGGTCCGCCACTGCCTGGGCTCCGCCTCCAGTCACGACAATGACTGCCATTGTTGCGGCTTTGTGGATTTCGGGGATGGTCGCTTTGCTCATGTGAAAAACAAATCGAAGAGAACAATGAGGCAAATCAAAAGGCAAAAATCAAATTTTGCCTTTTGATTTTTTTCTCAAGTCTCAAGCATCCGCCGAGCCTCTTCCGGTGTAGCAACCTCGTGCCCCATGCCGGTAATCATGCTGACCGCGCGTTGGACGATCTGCGGATTGGTCAACTGTCCTTCCCGCGCATATTGATGATCCTCCAGCCCGATCCGCACATGCCCGCCGAGGCTCACGATTGTTGGCACGAGCGGCAGATTGTCTCCGCCGAGTGTCGCTCCGAACCAGTTACAGCGCACGCCTTTTATCATGTCGAGGTACGCTTCCAGACTCTTCAGGGACGGCGGCAGACCAAACGGCAGCTCCGGTCCACCGAGGTAGAACTTGAGCAACAACGGCTCGGTCAGCAGCCCTTGTTCCAAGAAGATCAACGCGGCGCGCAGGAAACTCGGATCGAAAATTTGCAGCGTCGGGCGTAAGCCGAGTTCGCGTGAATGTTCGAGAAAGTACCGGATGGTGTCATACGAATTCTTGTAAATGAAATTGCTGCCATGCACGGTTTTCGAGGCCGGGTCGTAGGCGACGAGGTTGACCGAGCCCATGTCACCCGCTCCCAAGTCTGGCTTGGTGGCCGGGTCCTTCGATAGCTCGATAAAATGTTGAAACCGCGGTGCCGGATCGTCGCCGAACGGAAATGTGGGCCACAACAGCGGCTTGCAATGCTCACGGGTCCGGCGATACACCTCGGCATAGTACGGCACATCCTGAACCCATTCCCCATTGTCTGGATTGCGCACATGAAAATGAATGAGCGCCGCGCCAGCCTTACAGGTGGCGACCGCGTCATCGGCGATCTCTTTTGGGGTGTACGGAATATGCGGGTTCAGCTTGCGCATCGCATTCCCGTTAATCGCGGACTCGATCATAATTTTAGCCATACGTTCCTCCTTTAAGACAGTGATGTAGCTCGCCTCTTACCGTACTTTGGGGGGCAACGTAAAGCGTAAATAGGTAAGACGTAAAAGGGAGAGGGGCGGTTACGTCTTACCTATTTACGCCTTACGTCCGCACTCGCACTCCACGCGCGGCCAAGAATTCCTTGCATTGGCGAATGGTGTATTCGCGGTAATGAAAAATCGACGCCGCCAGCGCCGCGTCCGCGCCACCGGCCGTGAGTCCTTCATGGATATGATCGAGAGTCCCAACTCCGCCAGAGGCAATGACGGGAATCGTGACCGCCTCGG
Organism: Deltaproteobacteria bacterium; assembly: GCA_013140885.1. Taxonomy (GTDB): domain Bacteria; phylum Desulfobacterota; class Binatia; order Bin18; family Bin18; genus JABFSC01. The sequence goes on from JABFSC010000247.1 coordinate 3,483, forward strand.
CAATCGCTCGTGTGAGGGGAATATCGTAGCCCGCTTTCGTGCCGTCGCGGTCCATACTGGTGAGCAAGATTTCACCCGCGCCATACGCCTCCATCCGCCGCGCCCACTCGATGGCATCCAGACCCGTTGGTGTTCGTCCGCCGTGAATGAATACTTCCCAGGAGCTGGGGGCTGGGAAGGAGGGACTTTGGACTTTGGACTTTGGACTTTGGACTTTGGACTTCGCATCAATCGCGACCACGATACATTGCGAGCCGAACCGCTCGGCGGCTTCCTTGACGAACTCCGGGCGACTGACGGCGGCGGTGTTGATCGACACTTTATCCGCGCCCGCATTGAGCAAATCGCGAATATCTTGCACCTCGCGCACCCCACCACCCACCGTGAGCGGCATGAACACCGTCTCCGCGGTGCGCCGGACAACATCGAGGATGATTTTGCGCTGTTCGTGAGAGGCGGTGATGTCCAGAAAGGTCAGCTCGTCCGCCCCTTCTTCGTCGTAACGCTGCGCGATTTCGACCGGGTCTCCGGCATCCCGCAGGTCCACGAAGTTCACCCCTTTGACCACCCGACCATCTTTAACATCAAGACATGGAATAATGCGTTTGCTCAACATGCCGGGAGTGTCGAGGGTTTCACGGAGCGAGTCAAGAACCGCTTATGAGTCGGCGGTGATGGCAACCGCCGTCTCTCGCGGCTCGACGCTTGGGGTATCCTCATTTCGCGCCCATTCGATTGCGCGGTAATCGAACCGCCCGGACGCGATGACATTAAATTTCACGATCTCGAAGTAGGGGGAGAGATCAAAGTCGCGTGGTGTGACAAGGCTGTGATGCGGACGGCGAAAGATGCGCCGAGACTGCGGGCCATTGGTGATTGAGAGGAGACGTTCGCGCCACGAACGATGCACGGGGGCTGTGGCGGGTTGCAAGGTGATCTGGGGGAGCACGGGAAACCCAACGTTGTCGAATGCCGCGGCGATCATGCTCGAACAAATGACCTGCGTGGGCAGTCCGCTGCCAAAGTGCAGCGCTTTGCGGCGGAAGCGCCGGGGCACCAGACTCACGGGCAGAAAATAGCGCGCCAGATCGAACACGTTTTGGAGATCATACTCATGGCCGAGCTGGCCGATGACCTCATCCAAAATATGGTGCGCATGATCTTTGCGCAGACTGTGTGGACGGCAGACGCGAATGTTGAGGTTGAGATACTTGGATAACGGCGACACCACGACTCCGCCCTCGACCAGGGCTTCGACCAGCAGATAGTTCGCTTCCTCGCCAAAGGCCGCGCGGGCTTGCCCAGCTTGCGGGTGGTTCCGCCGCAGTAACTCATCGCCGATGTAGAGCGCCGCGTGGGACCACGAACTTTGCGTGAGATATTTGATGACCTCACTGACCCGCTGCTCGCCTTCAACAAGAATCACGTCACCCTTTTTGATGTGACTTTTTAATTCGTCGAGGTCATTGGGGCAACGGGAAGTGTAATTCTTGAGCCGTTTGGTCAAAATCTTCGCGATGCGCCGAATCAGCAACTGACGAAGAGCCTGCCAGGGAGAAGCGATGTTCATGGCTGCATTGTAGGAGAGGGACGGGTAAGGGAACAAGCCATCAGTGCGGCAGATGCTTGCCGGCTAAAATGGCTTCCGCGAGGTTGACTGCCCCGGTATACAACGCGCGCCCGACGATCACGCCGCTGATGCCGTGCGTCTCCAATGGCGTCAGGCGTTGAATGTCGCGTAACGTCGCCACACCACCCGAAGCAATCACTGGAAGAGCAACGGCTTGGGCAAGGGCGAGCGTCGCTTCCAAGTTGACGCCTTGTTCCGTGCCGTCGCGAGCGATGTCGGTATAGACAATCTCGCTTACGCCCATCGCGGCACAGCGTTGCGCCAAGTCCACGGCTTCGAGCGCGGTCGTTTCTGTCCACCCTTGAACGGCGACTTTCCCGCCACGCGCATCAATGCCCACGGTAATTTGCCCAGGGAAGCGTTGACACGCCGCCGCCACGACATCCGGGTCACGGTACGCGACCGTGCCCAGAATCATGCGGCTGACTCCGAGAAAGGACAGCCGCTCAATCGCTTCTAGATTGCGGATGCCGCCACCCACCTGAACAGGAATGGTGAGCGCCCGACATATCTGGCCAATGACCGTGGTATTCACTCCAGAACCAGAGACCGCGCCGTCGAGATCGACGACGTGTAGCCGCTCGGCTCCTTCACTTTGCCAACGTAAGGCCGTGGCAACCGGGTCATCCGAATAAATGGTGGCTTGGTTCATGTCGCCTTGGTAGAGGCGCACGCAGTGACCGTCTTTCAGATCTATGGCGGGAATGACGAGCATAAGG
>JABFSC010000673.1 GCA_013140885.1 Deltaproteobacteria bacterium
AATCAGGACTGATGACCATTGACGAATAGGTCTTGGGGAGCAAACTCAGCAGTTGCAGCACTGGTCGCAGTTGCGCGGGTGCTTCCATCTGCGCGGGGTTGTCCCACAAGGAAGCCAGGAGCACACCCGCTCCGGCTTGCGGCTCGGTGGGGGGCACGTTGATGTCCGCGGCCCCAACCCCCTCCATCGGCACGCCACTTTGCAGGGCTTTGTCGAAGAGTTCGCAGTAATCGACGAGCGAGAGCGTGTGATCGACCCCTTCCAGTGTCGCCAAGTAGCGCTGCAGCCCCTTGATGCGCCGCAGGATGTCCCAACTTTTCGCGCCATCCTTCATGCCACTATCGACGACGATATTGAACGGTTGGGTGCCGCCGATTTTTTCGCTGATGATCTCGTTGGCGCGGCGCACCGGATCATCCTTGGGGAAAAACTGCAACAGATTGGAGTCCGCGCGGATGTAAGTGATCCCCCACAGACACGGCAGAACCAGCAGCCCCGCGCTGATGATGATGGCTTTCTGATAGTCATGATTGAACTGTCCCACCCGGCGCAGCAGCACGGTGAGGCGGCGGTCACCCGACCGCGCTTTCCGACGCGGCAGGGGCAGGTGGACCAGGACCGTCGGAATGAGCGTCAGTACGATCACGGTCACACACGTGAACCCAATCGCCGCGTACAGTCCGAGCGCGCGAATCGTACTGATCCGGTTCACTAACAGTGTGACGAATCCCACGATCGTGGTGAATGCGGCCACGACGACCGGAAGGCTGACGCGGGTCAGGGCGCGTGCCACCACCTCCGCTGGGGAGCCCCCTTTTTCCACCTCTTCCTCGTATTGGGCGATCACGTAAATGGAATAAGTGCTGCCAATGACGACGAGCAGGGAGGGGAGGACCAAGGTGCCGATGGTGATCGGGGCCCCGCTGAGTGCCATGATCCCTAGCGTCCAGATCACGCCGCACAAGACCGACAGCAACGGCAGGAGTACGCCACGCAACGTGCGAAAGCAAACAGCGAGGACACCAAGAATCACGAGCACGCTCAGCGGCGTGAAGGTCAACAAATCTTCACGCATGAGCTTGACGGAGTTGAGTTTGAGATGCTGCGTGCCGGCGAGATACAGCTCATCGGTGCCACGCTCACGAACGAGAATCTCCTCTAGCCGTTCCTCGATCTTTTTGTTAGCGAACGCCTCATCCGTGAGGGGCTTGAAGAAAATCAGGATCGCCGCGCCCTTGGCATCACGGGACACTAAGTTGAGATAGATCGAGTTATCTTCCACTCTGCTACGGATAGCGGCAAGCATCTCCGGGGTCGTCGCACTCTGGGGCACCAGCAGCGGAGGTTCATCGACATTGGCGATGGGATCGGGCGCATTCGTGAGACTGTTGACACTCGCCACGCCATCGATTTTTTCGACTTGGGTGGTGATGCGCCGAATCTTCTCCAGCGCGGCTGGGGTATAGACGTTGTTGGTCAGCAGACCAATCACGGCGAGATCGTCATTGCCAAACAGGGCGCGGACTTCATCGTGGTAGGTTTTGTTCGGATCATCGCTGGCCAGCAGATTTTCCACCGAAAAATCAAGCTGCACCTGCCGGGCGTGGAATCCGAGCACCCCCGTCACACCCAGGAGGATGACCAACACCGTCCGTGGCCACGCAAGAATTAGAGCGGAGATACGTCGCATGATCGATCCTCACCCTCCTTCAGACAGAGAAGCTGACAACACTGTCTGAGGGTTATAAGGAAGAGCGAGGAACAGGGAAAGAGGTCGATTGCAGGAGAGGGGCTGATCCCGCTCTCGGAAAGGAACTTCAGGTCAGAGTTCGCGGCCTATTCACGGCAATGACATGACGCTGGCGAATCCGCGGTTTCCATCTCGGCAGGGAGGGTGTCGTCCAACAACCTCCGCGTACCGCTGAGCGTATATTCGACAATCTCACGTACTCAGATGCGCGGTGAGGGGTTCGGGTCGGTACCGTTCAGGAGCGGTGCCGATCGCGAACGAAGGAGTGCTGCCTCGGGTATGCTGGTGAACCTTGAAGCTGCCAATGAGCGTACGCAGTTGCTGGGCCTGTCCATTGAGAAGCTGTACGGTGGCCGACAATTCTTCGGCCTCCGCCACGTTGTTCTGTGTGACCTGATCCATTTGGGCAATCGCGCGGTTCACTTGTTCAATCCCGCGTGCCTGCTCCTGCGAGGCGGTGGCCATCTCCGCGACGATGGTGCTCACCTGTTTGGCGTGAGTGACAATCCGCTGCAAGCTGTTGCCCGAGCGGGCGGTCTGCTCCGCGCTCGCCGTGCGCTTTTGCGTGGCGTCTTGAATCACCCCTTTCACTTGTTTCGCGGCGGTGGCACTCCGCTGCGCGAGGTTGCGGACTTCCGCCGCGACCACGGCAAACCCTCGGCCTTGCTCTCCGGCCCGTGCCGCTTCGACCGCCGCGTTCAAGGCGAGGAGGTTGGTCTGAAAAGCGATTTCATCAATCATCGTCGTGAATTCGCCGATCTGCCGCGAAGCCTGGGTCAGTTCTTCCATTGAGGCGACGGCCGCGGTCATGTCTTGGTGCCCGGTCACCGCCATCGTCCGTGAATCCTCGGCAAGCTGGTTGGCGTGCACCGCATTAGTGGCGGACTGTTTCACCGTCGCGGTCATTTCCTCCATGTTCGCCGCTGTCTCTTCCAGCGCGGCGGCTTGTTGTTGCGCACCGGAAGCGAGACGCTGAACGGTACTGGCGAACTGTGCCGTCGCACCCGCGACACTGTCGGCTGTCGTCCCGGCCTGCTGGATGATGGTTTGGAGCGTGGCCACGAACGTATTGAACCGACGGGATAAATCGCCGATTTCGTTCTGGTTGAGGACCGCGAGACGCTGCGTTAAGTCGCCCTGACCCGTGGCCATTTCCCCCAGACGTTTGGAGGCCATTTGGAGAGGGCTGGCGAGCGCGCGCGCGGAAAGCAGTGCGGAGAACAGCCCAACGCTCATTACCGTGATGACCAGCAGGGTCATGCGTCCGACAAACGGTCCCAGGATAGTCGCGCGCACCTCGGGCGAGAGCGCACCTTCCAAGAAGCTGTAGCTGGCCGCAACGGTCATCAATACGACGGACACCGCCGTGCCAAAGACGCCCAGCAGCGTCCGTGCGGTAATGGTGAGCCCTAGCTCCGGCAACGCAAGGTGGCGAGCGGCCGCCACACTATCAACCCGGTCTATGGCGGGAGCTAGCACCCTATCAAGAACCGAGACGCCGCATAAACTTAAAAAGAACACGAAGGAAAAAACAATGAGAGTTATTTTTACGATGTCGCCAGTGGTGAACCACGAAAACAGCCATAGCGGAAGAAATGCACCTGTTATGCCAATGGCCATGAAGACGATCAGACTCACGAAATAGTCTCGTGGCAGATGGCGGAGGGTCTGCCAACTCTTCCGCACCGCCGCCTCTGTCGGTTCACTGGTAAGGCCGAGGCCCTCTTCTATCGCTTGCAGACGATTCCTCGTTGGTTTGGCGAACAGAAGGGCGATCGGGATGGCAGCCCAGGTGAGAAAGTTGGCGAGCAATTCCAGCACTTGACTGCTGGACCAGCCGGAGAACGCTAACAAGTTCAGTACGGCACCTAATGGCACGACAATCCACTGGATCACCAAAGTCCAGAGAAGACGCCGTCGAAATGTCCGAAGAGTATTCAGCGAAGTTTCCATAATGACCCCGTAACTAGGTGACTTTTAGCCTGCCACTGCCCCAGCAACGCTCGCCTCAACTTCATCCTCTTTCCCCAGAGTAGCTTTCACTGTCGCTCTCCGGAGAGGAGCAAGAGAGAAGGGGGTCTCCTTCGCTTCGCTCACCATGACCTGGCTCCGTTGTCACACGAGCCGTACTCAGGTGGCGCCGATGAGACAGACGCACGCTGCTGGCATAACGGCACCTCAAAGGTTATCTGTTATCCCCACAGTCACCGTTATGTGTAAAGTATCGACATGTGGGGGGATTCCTTAAAGCCGCGGAATCAGCACACGCGCCATTGGGGTGCTCAAGCGGCAGATGATGAGGATCACTTCAGGTGAGAGATTGAGGAACCCGGTAGCGCTTGGACGGCCCGTCGTGACCGCTGCCATGCCGTTGATGTCCGAGAGATCGTGGCGCCACGGGCCATTGACCTCGCATGTGGTTGGCCATTGTGGGCCCGTCGGTGAGGAGTCCGAAGCGTGGCGAATGTGGGATGTGAGGAACGAACTCGTGGCCACCCTCTTATTGATAGAGATGATGAACCATTACGACGCTGGGGGCAGAAGACCGGAGTGCTCTGTGGCTGGGCCTCTGTCAGGATGGGGGCAACGTCTCCTTGAGTCTCTCCATCTCCTGCCGCCTTATCACTTCACGGAAACTGGTGGACTTGACCTTAATCAATACAACATGCCTCCACCGCCCGGGTGAACAACACGAGCGATTTTCGCGCCGCGGCTTCAACCTGACGGGGGTGGTCTGTCGTCTCGTCAACATTCTGTTTGAGTATCTCCAGTGCTTCATGCGGATGGGCATCGTCGTAACGTGCGTGGGCTTTCAGCCACATCATGGACTGGTAGTTAATCTGAATACCGTCGTCAGCGTAAGCACGAAACGATTTTTCCACCCTTCGGCTCCAAACGCCGGTGATTCCTTCAATGGCCCAATTCGAGGCGGCCACCCCTTCCGCGAGCGAGGCATTCCGACAGGTGTCGAAGAGATGCTCGTGTAACGCTTGCCATTCCGGGCGTGGCGTCGCGGTAAAGGCGATCTCAGGCTCCACCCCCAAGGCTCTCATCCAGTCAATCCACCATTCCGCGTGTTTGGCTTCGACGCTCAAGTTCTGGAGAAACCAGCGACGGACGCTCGCATCTCCTGGTCGCTTGCCATAGGTTGTTTTTGCGAGTGACATCCCCATGTATTTGGGAAAGTTCTCGACAATCAGGAAGCCCTCGCACAAAAAGCGCTGCCAGTGTTTCAGTGGCGGACGATGATTGTCCATCATCTTTTGAAAAAGTGACGGCCAGCACGCCGCCTCCCATAGGGCATTCAGCGAATGCAACATCTGTTCGAGCCACGCTGGATGGGGGGTTATCTGGAGCGGTGGAGGGCTATACCGGCCAGACGAGGGCGGATGAGACGAAGTGACAGCGAGCGATACCGCTGAGTGTTCATCGACATTAAGCATACGATCTCCTTTATGATAAAAATTCCTGGGCCAGTTGTTCCAATCGTACTACTTGCGCTTTTGCCGCGAGCAGCAAGCTCTTTTGGAGAATCTCTTCCACGAGACACTCCATTACGGCCTTCTCTCCGGCACTGGCCATTTTCCCATCCCACAGATGCGCGAATAAGTGTGTTCGCCGCTCGTTGTAATCGTCCAGCGCTTCCAACTCGATCGTCGCGGCAGTCAGAAGGCTGGTTGCATCTCGCGACAGTCGTCCTAGTTCTTGGTAGGCTATAGTCGCCATTCCCGACTCCTTTCCTTAGCTCTCAATACCTTGAGCGTTTCGTTGTGGTTATTCGTCCTCAAACACGCTTCACCGTTCTTTTCCGTAGGAATCCACTTCTCCGGCTCACTGTCTGAGAACTGGTTCTTATGGATAATTGCGTAGGTATATTTCACAATCGACGTTCAATTTTCCGCTAAGACACTTGCAGTAATTAGGGTGTTTACGGCAGTTGAATAAGCAATAATACGGCCAAAACAAAGTGGAGATTATTCGACGATTTGGCGAGTATTGATTGGTAAATAAATGACATCAGGTTAAATTCGTCACTTATTTGCCGCTAAGACTACTGGATC
>JABFSC010000202.1 GCA_013140885.1 Deltaproteobacteria bacterium
CTGCGCAACGGCCAGCTCATGCACAATGGCCTTGAGTTCATCAAAATCGGACTTCTTCACCCCGAAATCTTCTTTGAGCGCATTCACAAGCTGGAAGATAGGCCCGCGCAGTTCCGCGGGAAGACTTTCAATGATGGTTGAATATGACATGTCGGGACTCGTTTCTTTGTTCGGCGACAGCCTAAACCAAGAGAACACCTGGCGTCAATTCATTCCCGCAGTGCGGAGCGGGGATTCCCGCTGGGTCGTCATCCCAGTTTATGTTCCTTTTGCCTTGGAACCGGTTTCCTACTTTTGCCTTTTGATTTCCGTCTTATTGAAGCGTTGGAACTCCCACGCCGATTTTCTACCCAAACGTCTCCACCATATGACACAAAATCCGAAACCCATCGTGCATGTGTGAGAGTTCGGCGAACTCATTGGGCGCATGGTAGGTATCCATACGGCCAAACCCGGTGATTTGCAGATCGAAACCGTTGCTTTGGAGCAGCCGCACGTAAGGCAACGTGCCAGTCAGAGAAAAGGTCCGTGCCTCGCCACGCACGGCGGTGATGGCCTCGGCTAACGCCACATAGCCAGCCGAGGTGCGGTCACAAGCAATGCCGCCGCCCGGTGCACCAATGGCTTCGAGTTTTACTGTGCCGATGCTATCACCAAGCTGGTAGCGGCTGGGACCAAAGACGGGGAGCGTCGTGAGGTCGAGCGAGTTGATGAACGCTTGCGCGCCGTCTCTCACTTCTTGTGCCACGTACCACGGCGTCAAGCGAATATCCCCTTCAATCACCGCTTTGGCGGGAATTTTCGATAATGTGTCATTTTCCACGTGCACACGAGTGGGCTTCAGTGACGATGGTACGAGAAATCCATACTCCCGCTCATTGGGGTGAGGGGGATAGGTGTGATAGAACCACGCTTGCAGTGCTTGCGTGGCCGCGAACGCCAGTTCCGCCGCGTTGATGCCTTGATGGGGAAAGCCAGAATGGGCGATTTTTCCTCCCACGACCAGTCGCCACGTCGCCATCCCGCCGGTGCCAATCGTCGGTCCGAAGTCAGCACTGTCAATCCAATACACTGGCCCATTCTTGAGATGGTCGAGCTTGCCGTCCTTCACCAACTTGCCGATGCCGATCCCACTGACGCTGGACAACTCTTCATTGGCGATAATGACGGCGACGACGGAGTGGTTGAGTCGTGGCCGCCGTTCGGCGAGTTGAGCAAAGAGATCCGTCAGCACGGCGACGTGACCCAAACAGTCCGTAACACCACGACCATAGAGACGGTCGCCTTCGATTTGCAAGCCAAACGGTGGACGTTGCCACTCTTCGGGATTGGCTGGGACCACGTCGAGATGCGCACCCACAAAAGCGACTGTTCGTGAGGAAGTGCCGGGATAGGTGAGAATGAGATTCCCGCGCCCTTCGGCGTAACTCACCCGTTCGACGCGTAGCGTGCCATTCCGAATAAACGGATCAAGTTCACGCAACACCACATCTCCCGCCAAGTCTTCTTGGGGGTGGGGTTTATCTTTCGCTGGAAAGTTTTGCAGCCGCTCGCTTACGGCCATCATGTCGCCGAGCACGCGCAGGAATCGGTCTTGGTTCAAATGCCAATTTTTCATGGAGAAGTCTTAAGTCCAAGGTCCAAGGTCCAAAGTCGTTTCTGCTTTTGACCTTGGACCTTGGACCTTGGACTTCCCTTACTCGATAGTTTCTAATTTTGGTTGGTAGTCGGTTGCTGAAGAGTGCAGCGGCGCTTTCTTCCGCTCAAGTATCCGATTGGTGAGCTGATTCACATACCGTTCAAGCGGAATGGCGAGACAAGTGAGTCCGCCAATAATGAGGTAGCCAAGCAGCGAGACGAGCACTTCATTCAGGTCTCGCAGACGTTCCGCGAAATAGAGCACGTAGGGCTGATGCAGGAGATAGAGGCCATACGAGAAGGCGCCGACGTAGGCCAGCAACGCGCCGAGGCGGGGGAGCAGCTCGCACCACCGCGCGATATGCGCGAGCAGGATGAACAACCCCGTGCCAATCAGGGCGTCGTTGGCGATATAGGTGTGCGTGGTCGCATAGCTGTAGAGCCCTAACACGTACAGCACGACTCCACCCATGATCGTCGGGAACGAGAAGAGCCGCTGTTCGATCTCACGAGGAAAACGACGATAGAGGAGTCCCAAGACCATGCCGAGCGCGAATTCCCATAACCGAGACCCGAAGAACGCGCCTTGCACGTAATAGCCATGCGTGCTGAGCACCAATAGCAGCAGGTAGCGACTGACAAAGGTAGCCACGCCACAGAACACCAAGAAGCCCACGGGCCCAAGTTTTTGCAGCAAGCGGAATAGCAGGGGAAAGACGAGGTAGAGTTGCAGTAGCAACCCAAAGTACCACCACGCGGGATTGACGTAATAAAAGATCGAATCGACCGGACAGATACGGTCACCCAGTAGGCTCAAGAAAAAGCGGTAGTCCACCGCCTCGTAACGCACCACGAACGGTGACACGAGATAGACGAGATGCGCGACCCAGTACATCGGATATAGCCGTAGGATGCGGCCGCGATACCAGCCGAACCACCCGTCTTCGGGGTTCCCGGTTTTGGCGAGCGAGTAGGCGAGCCCGAAGCCACTCAAGATCAGAAACACGGCGACGGCATGAAACCCGACCGAGGCGACCGCCGTGTAGACTCCCCGCGCGGTGCACCCCAAGGTGCCGAGAGCCGAGGACGGGGCGCACTGGGCGATGAATGACGAAAAATAGTTTGGCCCCAGCGGATTGGGATAATGACTGTTGGTGTAGGCTGTATAGAAATGGAAGAAGGCGATCCACAGGATGGAAATGCCTTTCATGCCATCAAGCCAGGTTAAGCGAACCGCCGTCGGAGCGGATGTAGGGGCCTCAGCCATGTGCTTTCCTTCCTTCGGTTGTGAGAGGCTCTCTGGAAACGACTAAACGACCCTGCAATTGGCAAAAGCGTGCTTCGACAAGCTCAGCACGAACGGTCAAAACCCAACGACGATAAGCTCTCACCCGTTCGCCCTGAGCTTGTCGAAGGGTGAACGACGAGTGAGCAGTAATTTCTGGAGAGCGACTTAGTGTCCGAGGCCAATGGGGGCCTCGGATTTTTCTCCAGCCTCGGCCTCGATTCCGGCGATCACAATCGGTTCGGTGCGGACGAGAAACATGAAGATCGCGCTACTCACGATGCCAAGCGCCGCTGCCAGATAAAAGAGAGAAATCCAACTGCCGGTCGTGGTGATCATGTAGCCGGCAATCATCGGGCCAAAGAACCCAGCGAAATTCCCGGTCGTGTTCATCACGCCGCCGACGGCGCCAACCGCGCGTGGCGCGAGTTCCAGTGGCATGGTCCAATAGCCAGAGACCGCCAAGGAGAAGGTGAAATAAAAGAGCACGAACAGGACGACCGACAGCACCGTGGACGGGACGAGCACCGCCGCGAGCAGAATTGGCATGGCTAAACCCACGCATAACCCCGGAAATCGCGCACGGGCCATGCGTGCGCCATAGCCGTTGCGGAGGAGCCAATCGGAAATCGTTCCGCCGACAATCATGCCGACAAAGCCAGCAAAGGTGGGCAGCATGCCCACGCCACCCATGACGAGCCGAGAAAAGCCGCGCACTTCCACCAAGTAGGTGGGGAACCACAAGATGAAAATCCAGGCAATGAAAGCGTACAGCATGTACGTGACACACAGCGCGAGCACCGACGGGGCAGCGAGAATGGCCCAAAACGACGGGTGCGCATGCGTGGCGCGCGGGATCAAATGCTTTTCGATATATTCAAGTTCGTCGGCTTGCATTCGCGGGTGCTCACGGGGCGTATCCGTGGTGTACCACAGCCACGCCGCCATCCACAGAAAGCCGATGGTGGCATTGAAGTAAAACACCACCGGCCAGGAAAACAGTTCGATGATCCAGGTGGTGGTCGGGTAGGCGAGCATCTGGCCGATGGAGGTGCCGGAGATACTCACGGTCTGCGCGCGGGCGTATTCGTGCCGTGGAATCCAGTGGGAATTAAACGAAGCGAGGGCGGGGAGGCTAATGGATTCACACGAGCCGACCATGAAGCGCAGCGCGAGCATGACCACGAAGCTCGTTCCTCCGATGGGTGTCAGGGCGGTAAACAGCGAGAATCCCAGACACGAGAGGGCCAGCACTTTGCGCGCGCTCCAGCGGTCGGCGATCAGGCCACCGGGGAACTGAAACAGCGCATAGCCCAGCAGAAAAGAGGAGAGCACCACGCCGAACTGAGATTTATCCCAGCCAGTCTCCCGCATGATGTCCGCCCCGGCCACGGAGATGTTCACCCGGTCGGCGTAGTTAATGATGGTGCTCAGGAAGAGGAGCCCAACGACTTTGTAGCGTATTGGCATAGATGCTCTGGGGGAAAATTTGGAACCGAAGGCAGTCGAAGGCAGTTCGGAGTCCAAGAAATTTCAGAGTTCGCAGTCGGGAAAGTTCGGAGTTCGGAGTCGGGACTATAGCGCAAGTGTGTGTTCGGGGACAAGCGAAAAAAGAGATGGTCCTACTTCTTCGCGACCTTCTTGAGAATCATCGCGACGATCTGATCGGCGGTGATGTTTTCCGCTTCTGCTTGGAAATTGAGCAAGCAGCGATGGCGCAGCGCGGGCAGGGTAATATCTGCGAGGTCCTCGAAGCTGACGTTCACGCGCCCATCAAGCAAGGCGTTCACTTTCGCTCCCAGCGTGATCGCTTGCGCCCCACGTGGCCCTGGACCAAAACGAAAATACTGCGTGACTTCGGGCACCACGGGCTGGTCCGCTCCCGGTGTGGCCGCCGCGATTAGGCGAGCCACATAGTTCGCGAGTGGCGGCGCGAGCAGGACCTCACGCACCAACGCTTTCATCTCTTCCACTAATGTGTGCGCGCGGTCCGTGGGCAGGATTTGCTTGATCTCGTAGCGTGTGCTCGTGGTCGTGCGCGTGAGAATCTCCGTCAACTCGACCGAGGTTGGCGGGTGCACGATCAGTTTCATGAGGAAGCGATCCAGTTGCGCTTCAGGCAGAGGATACGTGCCTTCAATTTCGATGGGGTTTTGGGTCGCCAGAACAAAGAACGGAGAGTCTAGGCTATGCGTCTCGCCAAAGACCGAAACCTGGTGCTCTTCCATCGCCTCAAGGAGCGCGGACTGCGTCTTGGGAGTCGCGCGGTTGATTTCATCCGCCAAGACAATGTTGGCGAATATCGGCCCTTGCTTGAACTCGAAATGCCGTGCGCCCGATCCGTCCGCTAATACTTGCGTGCCGACAATATCCGATGGCATCAAATCTGGAGTGAACTGAATGCGCTTGAAACTCAAGCCGAGCGCTTGGCTCAGCGATTTCACCATCAAGGTTTTACCCAGCCCTGGAACGCCTTCGATCAAGACATGCCCACCGGCGAAAAAAGCGGTCAGCACTTTGCGGACGGCGTCGTGGTGGCCGACGATGACTCTGCCGACTTCTTCTTCGAGCGCGGCGAAGGTGTGGCGAAATTCTTTCATGCGGTCTTCAGGTGATGTCATAGCCATAATGTTCACTTCAGAATCGTTCGATACTCCAAGGGCACGGGTTGTTTGACTTGGGCGTGATCGGGTGGGGCCTCTTTGAGCGGCGCGTTGCTGTACGGCGTGTGGGGCTGCGCACGGTCGGTGTTTTCCGTCAGATTCTCCCCTTCCGCTCGTGGCGTGCCGCCAAACGGAATGCGCACTTTCACGAACCGGGCATCCTTGGTGAGAAACCCGCCCGGCTGTTCTCCCTGTTTCAAGAACCGCTCGCCAGG
>JABFSC010000294.1 GCA_013140885.1 Deltaproteobacteria bacterium
AACAGCGGCAGAAGGAACCAGGCCGACAAGGGATCAAGCGCGACGGCGAAGGAGCCGTAGGGAACCTCCCACGGCAGGTGAAGACTGAGACGTGCTCCACCCAACAAGACGGGAACAGCGGCGGCAAGACCCAGAAGACTCCCGATCACCACCCCACCCGCCCCGACAATGGTGGCCCACCGTGCCGAACCACCACAAAGGGCAACAATCCCGGTCCCTACAAAGATGAAGAGCGCGAGGAGCGTCAGCGTCACGCCTGCTCCGTGTCGTACGTGGTGATGATCCGGTAGGCGGGCACAAGCCTGGGATCAATCCAGCGATGGATCATCTTTTCCGACACCTGAAACAACCGAGCGACATCTCGAACGACGAATTGCACATGCTCTCCTCTTCCGCCCTTTGTCCCTTGTATTGGACAGAGAAGGACATGACAACCTCGTGCGCTTCAGAGGTGCGACCACCTCTTGAAATTCGGCCCGAATGAGCCCACAAGAGATGAGCGGTGTTCACGGCGGGCGTGCGAGAAGACGCGAGGAGCAGAAGGGAATACCTCTCGGGCTTCTGTCCGCCGGATTCTTTCAGGGTGGTCTTTTGGCGTTTTACTCATTTCACACAAAGGAGGGTCGTATGGCACAGTTCGATACTATTATTAAAGGCGGCACAGTGGTCGATGGCACGCGAGTTCCTCGCTACAAGGCCGACGTTGGCATCAAGAATGGCAAGATCGCCAAGATCGGTCGGCTGAACAGCAGTGACGCGACCAAGGTGATCGACGCCACGGGGTTGATCGTCGCCCCAGGGTTCATCGATTTGCACTGTCATTATGATGCCCAGTTGCACTGGGACCCCTACTGCACGATGGGGAGTTGGCATGGGGTGACCTCGGTCACTAATGGTAACTGTGGCTTTGGCTTTGCCCCGGTCTTCTCGAAAGATGCCGAGCGCGCGATGCGCTCAATGGAGCGGAACGAGGCCATTCCGTTTCAGACCATGAAAGCCTCAATGGCTTTTGATTGGGAGACCTTCCCGCAGTGGATGGACCACATCGACCGCCTACCGCTAGGAATCAATATCTCGCAGCTCGTGCCTGTCACGCCGCTCGTGGCTTACGCCATGGGTGGGTTCGCCGAAGCGAAGAAACGCCTGCCCAATGAGCAAGAAGTCGCGAAGACGGTCCAGTTGTTCCATGAAGCGATGAACGCCGGCGCCGTCGGCTGGGGCGCGCAACGTCTCTTCCCCGATAGCTTCGCCTCCGTGCAGCGCGACTATGATGGCTCGCCAATGATTTCGGACATTTTGCCGGATGATTTCTATATCACGCTGGCCAGGGCGCTCGGCGAGCATGACGCGGGCTGTATCCAACTCACGCAAGCCAGCGCGGCGATTCACGATCCGTCGCGCGGTCCCAAGTATGACTTCGATTTCAACGCGCGCTTGTCGGAAGAGAGTGGCCGACCGGTGTTGTACAACGCCATCGCGATCAACGACAAGTATCCAGAGATGTTCCGCTCCCAACTCAAATGGGTGGAAGAGGCCAATGCCAAAGGCATCCAAGTGTTCGCGCAGACCGCCTCGCGGCTGGCTACTCATCTCTCCTTCACTTTTGAGGACTGGAATCTCTTTGATAACAGTCCGGTATGGCGGGACGCCACGCTGGGCACCCTGGAAGAGAAGAAGGCGAAGTTGGCCAACCCCGACATCCGCCGGGCAATCAAGGAGGAGTATGATTCGGGTACCGTGCCAATCGAAATCTTCGGGGAAGTGCCCAACTATACGCTCATCGCCACGCTGCAAGCCGACCTCAAGAAATACGAGGGCATGAAGGTCAAGGAGATCGCCCAACGGGAAAACAAACACCCGCTTGATGCGATGCTGGACATCTCGGTCGCGGATGAGTTGAAGACCGAGTGGCGCACGGACATTATCAACAAGAATGAGAGCTATGTCCGGGAAGTGTTGAGTTCCCCGTATACCGTGCCGGGCGTCTCCGATGGTGGCGCGCATCTGAAGTTCATTGTCGCGGGTGCCTATCCGACGGAGTTGCTCACCTGGATGGTGCGCGATGCCAACATGTTGTCATTGGAAGAAGCGCACTTCCGTCTGAGCGCGCTGCCCGCCTGGTCGGCTGGCTTCCATGATCGAGGCACTCTGCGGGAAGGATTGGCGGCGGATATCGTGGTCTACGACTTCGCGAATCTGAAATCGGGCCCCTGGGAAGTGCTGCATGACCTGCCCGCCAATGAATGGCGGCGCGTGGTCAAACCGGAAGGCTACCGTTGGATCATGGTCAACGGCGGCGTGACCTTCGAGGATGGTAAGTGCACCGGCGTGACATCCGGCCGGTTGCTGCGCGGTGGACGGTCGGCCTAAACAGAGGACGGAAACGGGGGAACGGAGACCCGACTCTTCGTTCCCCCGTTTCTCCCGTTTCCGATTCTCCCCTTCCCTATTTTTTCCCTTCCCCACGACAACGCTACTGGCTTGATTTTCTCGTGCCAATCCGTTACGGACTGACCAGTCCGTCCTTTTTTTGGTTTGGGCCCGGCGACAAGGGGAAGTGTATGCGGGAACAAGACAATGGCGCGGCGAAACACGCTCGCATCCTACAAGCAGCGGTGGAACTGTTCACCGAGCGCGATTTCCATCAGGTCCTGATGGACGACGTGGCGACTCGCGCGGATGTCGGCAAAGGCACGGTCTATCGCTATTTCCCGACCAAGGAAGAACTCTACTTCGCCACCATCTTTGAAGGGTGGGACCAACTCGGCAAGGAACTCGAAGCGGTGGTCCAACAGGACCTCCCTCTGCACGATCTCCTCGAACAAGTCACACGTCAGGTCCTGTCCTACTTCTGGCATCGTCGCCAATTCGTCACCTTGGTCCACCGCTTGGAAAATAACCTCGATGGCGAAGAACAAGCCGACTGGCAACGCCGTCGTGACAGCATCGTCGGGGTGTTCACCGACATGTTGACCAAAGGCGTACCGCCGCACGCCCTATCCAATGGACAAATGCGACTCGTCACGGAAATGTATCTGGGCATGATCCGCTCCATCATCTTGTATTACGGCGACCACGATACACCCGACACCCTGGCCCCGCTGGCCGTCCACCTTTTCCTGGATGGACTGAGCAATCTGACGCCAGTCCTGGAACTCACGAATCATCGCAATACCGCAGGAGGAAAATCTCGTGTCAGAACAACTACACGACGAGCAACCCCGCTCAACTAAGAAAAAATGGCTGGGCCTGTTGCTACTGCTCATTGGCCTACCAGTCGCCGGCTACTACGGCGTGGCGGCTTGGAAGTATACCACCGCGCATGTGTCCACCGACAATGCCTACGTGCAGGCGGACATGGCGCAAATCACTCCCCGTGTGGAAGGCACGATCACCGAGGTCCTGGTCCACGAGAACTGGTGGGTCAAACCCGGACAGGTGCTCGTGCAATTGGACACGCGCGATGCTGAAGTAAAACTAGCCGAAGCCAAGGCCGCGCTGACGCGGGCGCGCGAGTCCGTCGATCAACTCTTCGCCGCCGTGGCCGTGGCCGATGACCGCCACCGAGCGACCCGGTCAAAGATTCAGACAGCCCAAGCGGAAATCGCCGTCGCGCAGGCGGAGTTCCATCAAGCGGAGCTGGATTTTCATCGCGCCCAACAATTGGTCGCGGAACAAATCATCGCGGCCCGACAATTTGATCAGGCGAAGACGCAGTACGATGCCGCGCGCTCGCGTCTCCATGCCAGGCAACAGGAACTCCAAGAAGCGAAGCAGAACGCGACCACTGGAGGGCGAGAAACCGAGCAGGCGCGAGCCGCGTTGGGAACCACCGTCACTGGGGAACGGTCTGAACACTCGCTCGTCAAACAGGCCGAGGCCGCCGTGCACGAGGCGGAGTTGAACCTCAGCTATTGCACGCTGGTCGCGCCAATGGAGGGCATGGTCAGCCGCAAGGCGATTGAAATCGGGCAACGCGTGCAACCAGGGCAAGCGCTCATGGCGCTCCTGCCGCTGCATAAAGTCTATATCGAGGCCAATTACAAGGAGACACAACTCACGCACGTGCGGGTCGGCCAACCGGTGGAGATTCGCGCGGATGTGTACCCCGACCACGTCTATCGCGGCATCGTGGAAAGCCTCAGTGGCGGCACGGGCGCGGCCTTCTCGTTGCTCCCGCCGGAGAACGCCACTGGCAACTGGGTCAAGGTGGTGCAACGCTTGCCGGTCAAGATCTCGCTCACCGAGCCGCCACCCCCAGACTTGCCGTTGCGCGTCGGGCTCTCGGTCGAAGCGTCGATTGACATTAGTCACCGTGACGGCTCACGCCTGAGTTCGCTGCTGCAAGGACAAGCGCAAAAAGCGGGAGCCGCTCGCGAGGCACGCGCGCAGGAACCGACTGCCTTGGTGCCTGTCCCCACCAAAGTCGCTCAGGTCGAGCCGTAGGAGCGTTGTGGAACAGACAGCAGCGACGACGACTCCGCACGCGGCACCCGCCGCCGCCAATAAATGGCTGATCGCGCTGGCGGTCATGTTAGCCACCGTCTTGGAGGTCTTGGATATGACCATCGCCAATGTGGCGTTGGACCATATCCGCGGCAGCCTCTCGGCGGGGGTGGATGAAGCCGCGTGGGTGATGACCTCGTACATCATTGGAACCGCCATCGTGATTCCCCTCACGGGTTGGTTTGGCAATGTCTTTGGCCGCAAGCGGTTCTTTCTGTTCTGCATCGCCACGTTCACCGTGAGTTCGCTCTTTTGTGGCGCGGCCCCCAATCTGGAATCCCTCGTCCTTTTTCGCGTCATCCAGGGACTCACTGGCGGTGTGATGATGCCGCTGTCGCAAGCCATCTTGATGGAGACCTTCTCGGCCAGGGAACAACCGATGGCGATGGCGATCTGGGGACTCGGCATGATGATGGGCCCTATCATGGGACCGATCGTCGGGGGATGGATCACCGACAACTACAGTTGGCGCTGGATTTTCTACATCAACATCCCCATGGGCGGGATCGCCTTCGCCTTGCTGGCGGCAACCTTGGTTGACCCGCATTACATCAAGCGCGCGCGCATGCACATCGATTGGTTCGGTCTCACCCTGCTGGTCATCGGCATGGGCTGCGCGCAAATCGCCTTGGACAAAGGCGAACGTCTGGACTGGTTTGATTCCAACTTCATCATCACGCTCACCACCGTGTCCGTGCTCAGCCTCATCCTCTTCGTCTTTCGCGAACTGCGCACGCCCACGCCGATTATCGACTTGCGCATCTTGCGCAATCGCAGCTTCGCGGTCGGCACCGTCTTCACCACCATCGTCATGTTCGGCCTTTATGGCACCTACATTCTCATCCCACTCTATTGTCAGATCGTCGCCGGCTACACCCCGTTTCTGGCTGGACAGGTGCTCTCAATCCAAAGCCTGGGGACTTTTGTCTCGATCATGCTCGCGGGACGGCTCTTTCATTACTTCGACCCGCGCCTGCTGGTCGCGCTTGGTTGTGTGTCGGCGGGCATTGGGACGTGGGATATGACGCAATTCAACCCAGACATTGATTTCTGGGGCATCGCCGCGCCAGGCTTTCTCCGTGGGATGGGGTCGGGGTTTATCTTCGTACCGATGACAACGTTGACATTGGCCGCCGTGACCAAGGAGCAGATGGGCAATGCGTCCGCGCTCTACAACATGGTACGCACGATTGGTGGGGGCATCGGTATTGCGCTGCTCATTGCCTTCCTCAGCCGCGGGGCGCAGACCCATCAAGCCTATCTCACGGCCCATATTCATC
>JABFSC010000441.1 GCA_013140885.1 Deltaproteobacteria bacterium
GAGCACGGCGCGGGCAATGGCCACGCCGTGCTCCATGACATTACGTTCACCGTTCCGGCGGGCGCGACCGTGGCCGTGGTCGGGCGCATGGGGTCTGGCAAAAGCACGCTGCTGCAACTGTTACCACGCTTGTTCGATGTCACTGCTGGTACCATCACGATTGACGGCCAAGATATTCGTACCTGTTCGCTGGCGGCGTTGCGCCATTGGGTCGGGTTCGTTCCGCAAGACCCATTTCTTTTCTCCACGCTCATCAAGGACAATGTGGCCTTCGCGCTGCCCGAAGTCGATATGACGCAGGTGCGACAGGCGGCCAGCATCGCCAATGTCGCGCGCGACATCGAGGATTTTCCGCGTGCCTACGACACCGTGGTTGGTGAGCGTGGGGTGACGTTATCCGGTGGTCAAAAGCAACGGCTGACGCTGGCGCGCGCGCTCGCCGCCAACACGCCGATTCTGGTGCTTGACGACGCGCTCTCCAGTGTTGATGTGCAGACCGAACGGGCCATTCTCCATGAACTCCGCGACTCAACCCGCGGAAAAACCGTGCTGGTGATTTCCCATCGTATCTCCGCCGTGCGCGACGCCGATCTGATTGTGGTGCTGGATGAGGGCCGCATCATGGAGACTGGCACGCACGAGGAGTTGGTCGCGCGTGCCGGGTTGTACGCCGATATTTTTCAACAACAAGCGCTCGAAGAAGAGCTGGCGGAACTCTAATGGCGGACGCGCAACGCGAAGATGCTCTCGGCAAATCCTACGACCTGGCGCTGTTGCGCCGACTGTGGCGCTACGTGCGCCCCTATCGTAAACAATTCGCGCTGTCGCTCGTCTGTCTGCCGGTGACCTCGGCGTTTTTGTTGGTCCAACCCTACATCCTCAAACTCGCGGTGGATGGCTACATCACGCACAACGATGCCCACGGGCTGGCGGTTGCCGGGTTGTCGTTCGCTGGCGCGCTGCTGGGCGAGTTCCTCTTCTTCTATTGGCAATATCAGGCGACCATGGCCGTCGCGCAGCAAAGTCTGGCGGACCTGCGCGCCGACCTCTTCGCGCATCTGCAAGAGCTGCCCGCGAGTTTTTTCGACCGCAATCCGGTGGGTCGTTTGGTCACCCGCCTGACGACCGATGTCGATGCCATCAACGAAGCATTCACCGCGGGCACGCTGACGATCTTCATGGACTTGCTCACGCTGGCGGGCATTGTGGTCATTATGATGAGTCTTGATCTGAAACTGGCGTTGGTGACACTGACGGTGTTGCCGCCGCTGATGTTGATCCTCGAATTCTTTCGTAAGCGGTCGCGGGATACCTATCGCACGATTCGCGAACGGCTGGCGCGCATTAACTCGTTCCTGCAAGAAACGCTGTCTGGGATCATGGTGGTGCAACTGTTCGCGCAGGAAAAAAAGTTCTTCGCCGAGTTTCACCAGCGCAATAGTGACTTTCGCGACGCCAATCATCTGTCGAACATTTATGAAGCCTCGCTCTTTTCGCTCGTCGAAGCCGCCGGATCAATCGCGGTGGCGGTCATGTTGTGGTACGGCGCGAGTCAAGTTGGGCTTGGGCTGGTGGCTTTGGGCACGCTGGTGGCGTTTGTCGAGTATCTGCAAAAGTTCTTTGTTCCCATCCGTGAGTTTGGTACCAAGTACACGACCATGCAGTCCGCCATGACCGCGCTGGAGCGGGTCTTTCAACTGTTGGATACGCCGGTCACGATTGCTTCGCCGGAGACGCCTTATCAGCCGACGCGGGTGCGTGGCCAGATCACGTTTGAGCATGTGTGGTTCGCGTATAAGGGGGAAGACTGGGTCCTGCGTGATGTATCGTTCACGCTGGAGCCGGGCCAGAAAATCGCGCTGGTCGGCGCGACGGGGTCGGGCAAGACGACGATTAGCAAGCTCCTGACGCGGTCCGCGGACACGCAACGGGGACGGATTCTGGTTGATGGCGTTGATATTCGCGAATGGGACCTGCCGCTGTTACGCCGCCAGATTGGGGTGGTGCTACAAGATGTGTTTCTCTTTGCCGGGGATGTGGCGACCAACATCACTTTGGGACGCACCGACATCACGGACGAAGCGCTCGCGCGCGCCGCGCAATATGTGAATGCCGACCGGTTCATCGCGCAACTGCCGGGCGGCTATCACGAGCCCATCCGTGAGCGCGGCTCCAATCTGTCTGGTGGGCAACGGCAGTTACTCTCCTTCGCGCGGGCGCTGGCGTATGATCCCGCCATCTTAGTGCTGGATGAAGCGACTTCGAGTGTTGATCCAGAGACGGAAATCCTGATTCAAGACGCGATGACGAAGCTGATGGCGGGCCGCACGACACTGGTGATCGCGCACCGCTTCTCGACGATCCAGCACGCGGACCGCATCATCGTGCTGCACAAAGGGCAAGTGCGTGAACTCGGTACGCATCAGGAGCTGATCGACCAGCGCGGCATTTATTGGCGGCTTTACCAGTTGCAATACGCTGGGGAGACCGGGGACCGACGACCGAGGACCGAGGCGATAGAACTGGGGACTGAGGACTGAGGGCTCAGGATTTGGGATTTGGGATTTAGACGTGAGCACTTGAAACCTGAAACCTGAAACTGTCTTGACCTTGGACTTTAGACTTTGGACCTTGGACCCGTATGAATCGAAAATCCGTCTATTGGCTACTCGCCACGGTCCTCCTCACGTCCTGTTCTCCGACCTACGTCCTGCGTGCTGGCTATGAAGAAGCCAAGATTCTGTGGAATCGCCGCCCGATCTCCGAGGTCTTGGCGCGTAAGGATGTCGATCCCGCCACGCGCGAAAAACTGGAGTTGGTCTTGCGCGTGCGACGGTTTGTTGAGCAGGACCTCGCGTTCAATGTGGGCGGCAGCTACAGCACGATTACTGAACTCGACAAACCGCCAGTCGTTCATGTTGTCACCGCGGCTCCGCGCACGAAACTCGAACCGTATCTCTGGTGGTTTCCGATCATTGGGCAGGTGGCGTACAAAGGCTATTTCGATCAGGCCGATGCCCAACAAGAGGCGCAACGGCTGGAGGCTGAGGGGTATGATACGTACGTGCGCCCGGCGATGGCGTTTAGTACGTTGGGCTGGTTTTCCGATCCGCTTTTGCCTCATCTGCTGCGCTACGAGCCTGGAACGCTCACCAACATCATCGTGCACGAGTTGTTTCACAGCACGTTCTATCTCAATGGGCAGTCGGTCTTTAACGAATCCCTCGCCAATTTCGCCGGGCATCGCGGCGCCATTGCTTTCTTCACGAAAGAGTTCGGCCCGGAAGCGGAGGTCACCCGCCAAGCCCAGGCGACGTGGGACCAGGAGCGGACGGTGTCCGTGTTCTTGGCCACCGGGGTTGAGCGGCTCAAGGCGCTTTACACGTCCACCGCCTCCGAGGCGGAGAAGCTTCAGCAACGGGAAACACTCTTCACGCAATTACAGCAGGAGTTTCGTTCATTACCTGGACCCGTGCGACAGAATACGGACTTCGCGACCGTGCGGCTCAACAACGCGGTGGTATTGCAGTACCTCATTTATCTGCAAGACCTCGCGCTATTCGAGCGCGTGTACCAACAAGAGGGGCGGGATTTACGTGCGGCGCTCACGCGGGTCATCAATGCCGCGAAAACGGAGGGTGAGCCATTTGGTGCGGTTCGCGGCTTGGTGGAGGGGCACGGCATGCCGCGCCCCTTTTCGACTGCTAATTCGCTTTTTTCCGTGCTTTCTTCTTCAACGGTTGCGGTGGCTCTGGCGGCGGATTCTCCGCGAGTTGTTTCCGATAAGCCAAGCAATTGTCGGCGATCCAGTTGACGGCCTTGATGTTGGCCGCGCGCACCGCTTTCTGCAGAGGCGTGGAGAGTTCGCCGGAGAGGGTCAACAATTCTGGCCCAAAAAGTCCCTCCAGCGATGATCCCAGATCTTGAGCGACCGCTTCAATCGTGGTCTCGCTGACGAGGCGACCGCTTTTCGCGTCGATCAAGTGAAGGGAGATTTCGACCCGATCTTCTGGTGTCGGTGTGAAGGTGGCGAATGTGGCCCCTGCCGCCTCGACCGTCGTTGCATTGGTATCGGAGCTGAATGCCCCCAGTAGTGGGTCTCGCTCAACACCGGCGGCGATGCTGTCCTGACTCGGCAGATATTTGGTGATCGACCCGGAGAGCAGAAACTCGGCTCCTTCGATCGTGTCGATCCGCACCGCGTTGGTTTTGCCACGTTTATTACGGACCGTGCGTTCTGGTGGGTCTATGACCATGAACTGCCCGGCTTGTCTGAGCGTGGTGAGGAGCTGGTTTTCCATCCCTCTGCCGAGCAGATTACGCACCTGCTTGTTTTTCTTTTTGCCCTTGGTGGATGGGGTGGGGCTGACTTTGTCATCGAACGAAACCACGGCGATCTGGGCTTTCTCACCGGACCATGTCGGACGCGGTGGTGGAGGCGGTGGCGCTGGTGGCGACGGAGGTGGTGGCTGTTTCGCTGAGCATCCAATAACCGCGCAACAGAAGAGAGTGAGGGTGATTCCGCGAAGGAAGTGGGAGTAGGACTGTGACATAACGCTCCTTTCAGACAATGACCGCGATTTATTTACAGACGTGGATCAACCGGTTCGCTTTCCAGCGCCAAGACGCCGAACACACATTCATGGACTCGGTATAATGGCTCCCGCCGCACGAAACGTTCCAACGCTTCAATGCCCAAGGCGAATTCCCGCCCCGCGAGTGCTCGTTTACTCGCGACGCCACGAGCACGCAACCGATCAAGATGTTCCGTCAACGTATACTCTGGCCCGTAGATGATGCGTAGGTATTCCCGCCCTCGGCATTTCACCGCGGGTTGTACCATGCCTCTTTGTCCTTTGGCAATAAACTCCAAGGGTTTGATCACCATGCCTTCCCCTCCACGCCGCGTCAACGCTTCCCACCATTGGATGCCCGCGTGCTGACTGTCCGAGTCGGTGACATCGACGAGTAGGTAAGAAGTGGCGAGGAGCACCTCCGTATCCGCTTGGCAGAGACGGGCCAGCGTTTCCATGTGCCAGACATGGTCATGGTTGATGTGAACCGCGCCTTCCGTGGCCAGCAAGTGAAAGGGCGCGAGTTTCAAGTCCGTGAGCGAATTGACCGACCAGCAATAGCGTCGGTAGGCATCGACAAATTGTGAGGCGAGGGGAACACGTTGCTGATATCGCTCCAGTAATGGAGCCGCTTCACTATTCCACTGCGCCGCCTGTTGCAGCGATGGAATGGCCTCCGCCAAGGCCGTGCGCGCCGCGGCTCCGACCGCGGCATATTGGTGCCGGAGCAGTTGCGCCGCCTTGACGGACCACGGCATCAGTTCGCAATCGAGACACAGCCACTTGGTTGAGAACTCTCGCCACAAGCCCGCCGCGTCCGCTGCGCGCTTGATGCGCGCGAGCAGGGCGGCTTCCAGCTCACGATCCTCGAAGAAGCGTCGTCCGGTGCGGCTATAGATGACCCCGATGCCTTCGCCAGTGACACCAAAGCGCTGTCGAGCGACATCTTCATTCTGGCAGAGGACGACCACGGCCCGCGAGCCCATGTGTTTCTCTTCGCAGACGACGCGCGGCACGCCTTGGTGACGAAAATACGCGAACGCTTCGGCGGGATGTTCCAAGAGACCGGGTTCCTGCGTGGTCTCGGTGGGCGACATGGTCGGTGGCAGATAGATCAACCACCGTGGGTTCACGGCGAAGCGACTCATCACTTCCAGCGCGGCGATGGCGTTCTCTTCACGAATGGTGATGCTGC